>JBEHYP010000093.1:0-15415 GCA_048498115.1 Bacteroidota bacterium
CCCAACACCAATCATTACCCAGAAAATGGGTTTCTTAAAAATGGCTGATTTGGCTTCTTTGCCATGCTCTTCGTGGTTCATAAAGTCAACGGCAAATACGGGGTTCATAATAAACGCTACTATCAGCGATGCAGACAAGGTAAAAATGAGCATGGTAGGCAGGTACACCATGAACTTACCGATAATGCCCGGCCAAAACAGCAATGGAACAAACGGAGCCAGCGTGGTAAGCGTACCGGCCAGCACGGGATACCATACTTCACCGGCAGCCATCATGGCGCTTTTTTCAGAATTGAGCAGGCCTTTGCCTTCTATAAAAATGCGATGGGTATTTTCAATTACCACGATGGCATCGTCTACTATAATACCGAGGCCAAAGAGCAATGCAAACAATACAATAAAATTGAGCGTAACATGGCTACCCACAATAAGATCTGCCGCCGGCAAAAACAGGAAGGCAACAAACATGCTCAGCGGCACACTCAGCGCCACAAAGAATGCATTGGTAACACCCATAAAGAACATCAGGATAATCAGTACAAGGATAAACCCGATCACAATGGAATTTACCAGGTCATTAAAGGAAGTACGTGTTTTTACACTCTGGTCGCCGGTGATCACTACGTTCAGGTCTTTCGGGAATTGCGCTGCCTGCATTTCTTTCACTATTGCCTTCACACCATCGCTTGTTTCTATCAGGTTTTCGCCGGCACGCTTGATGATGTTTAAGGTAATAACATTCTTTCCATTCAACCGGGCATAGCTTTCACGTTCTTTGATGGTATCTTTAATGGTGGCAATATCCTTTAAATAAATGGGGGCGCCGCTGGTGTTTCGCACCAACACTTTTTCGATATCAAAAGCAGTTTTAAACTGCCCTTTCAGCTGCAGGTTCCTTTTCATATTGCCCACATCAAGCAACCCGCCGCTGATATCAACATTTTCGCGGGCGATGGCGTTTGAAATATCATCAAAAGTTACATTGGCTGCCTGCATGCGGTAATTGTCAACATTTACCTGGAATTCCCTTTCGGGAGCACCCACAAGGTCCACACGGTTTATTTGCGGCAGCTCTTCCAGCTTATCCTGTAAATCGTCTGCATATTTTTTCAGGCGCACCAGGTCATAATCACCGCTAACATTTACATACATAATGGGCTGCTCGCTGAAGCTTACTTCCATTACGGTTGGCTCTTCCGTAAGATCAGTAGGCAGGTCTTTCTTGGCTTTATCCACCGCATCTTTTACTTTTTGCAGGGCTATGTCTGTTTTTACATCGGTTTCAAATTCCACCATAATGGCAGAATAATCCTGCTGCGAACTGCTGGTTACTTTATTGATTTTGGCGCCGGTAATGCTTTTAATCTGCTTTTCAATCGGCTTGCTCACCAGGTTTTCAATATCCTTTGGTGAATTGCCTACGTAAATAGTTTGCACATAAATGGTGGGAATCACAATATCAGGGAACTGCTCTTTGGGCAATGTGACAAACTGCGTTACCCCCATCAATGTTACAATCAGCATCAGCAGGTACACCGATGTTTTATTTTTGATAGACCAGGTGGTGGGTTTAAATTGCTTAAACGTTTCTTTTATATTTTCTAATGCACTCATAATTTTTGTTTTTAGCCAACGCTATCTTTCGTTATGGTAATCTTTGCCTGGGCAATTACTCTGTTGTGATCACCAGCCCATCGTACAGGCTCTGGAAACCTTCCGTTATCAATACATCGCCTGCTTTTAACCCTGTTCTTATTTCCAGCATATCGCCGTTCAGCAGGCCAATATTTACCGGCCTTTTACGGGCCACCAGTTTCCCGTTTTCACTGGAAGCCACCATCACAAATTTTCCTTTCTCATCATTTTGCAAAGTGGCCACGGGGATTATGATGGAGTTGGGAGCAGCATAATCTTTTACCTTTAGCAGTGCTATCTGGTTAGGTTTTAAAGATACATCTGCCGGCAATTTTGCTTCCACCGAAAAGCCACGGCTGGTGGGGCTGATGACGGAACCGATAAAGCTTACATTGCTGTTGAAAGTTTTATTAATATCCGGCACTGTTACAATCACCGGAGTTTGCTGGTGAACGTTAGTTAAATAATTTTCAGGGATGCTGGCAGTGGCTTTTAGCTGGGAATTGTTTACAATGGTAATGCCTACAGTAGCTGCACTGGCCGGGCTGAACATTTCCCCAATCCTTATATTCACAACATCAGCTATGCCGTTCACATCGCTGTACACATTGGAAGTTTTCAGTTGTTCTTCACTCACTTTTACATTTTCCTGTGCTGCACTTAATTGTTTTTCCAAAGTAGCTACATTGTTTTTGGCAGTAATTACCTGCACTTCTGTTCCTATGTTCTGGTCCCACAGGTTTTTTTGACGCTGGTAAATGTTTTTGGCATAGTCTAATTGTGTTTGAATGGTTTGCAAACCCTGTCTTGCAGCCTGCACGCTTTGTTTTAATATGGCGTCATCCAGTTTCATCAGCAATTGCCCTTTTTTTACATGGTCGCCCTGTTTTACATAAATAGCCTTTACTACGCCGCCTGCGCCGCCGGGTGTTACAAAGCTGATGTTCTCTGATTCAATCTTGCCCTGTAATTCTATAAAGTGGTTGAATTCGGCAGTGGCCAGTGTTTGCACAGATACCAGCTTTGGAGGCTGCACATTGGCCGTGGAAGGATCCAGCCTGTGCAGGTCTGTTTCTGTTTTTGCGATCTGCTCATCTAATTTGTCCCTGTTGGATTTTAATTTCTCCAGCTCGGCTTTTTTATCATTTACGGCAGCATTCTTATCCTTGCTGCTGCCGCCGCAGGAAGATAAAATGATGATCACTGCCAGGCCTGTTGCTAAATATTCTTTCATTATTATATTGTTAATTGGTTTATTGAATTGGTTGCTGGTTATAACTTTCCTGTTGCTTTTAATAAGTCCGTTTTTGCAATTACTGCATCATACAGGGCATTGATATAATTTGTCTGTGCCGTTTTCAGATCGATTTGCGCTGTATTGATCTCGGTGGCAGAGCCGGTACCTGTTTCATATTTCTTTTTTGATTGTTCATATACGGTCTCTGCCAGCTGCATGTTTTGTTTTTGATAATTCATGGCAGTAATGGCATTGCTGAAATTGTTTTTTGCTGATTCCACATCGTTGTCAATGCTTATTTGCATGTTTTGCAACTGGTTCTCGGTTTGCTGCAGCTCTAACTTTGCTTTTGCAATTTTAGCTTTGGTTGAAAATCCTTTAAATATGGGAACGGAAAGATTTAAGCCAATGTAAGACGTGGTAAACCAGTCTCCTTCTTTGCTGAAAAAATTAAATTCATTTCGCTGCGCCTGCTTGCTGTAATTAGCAACAAAACTTAATGTAGGTATCTGGCTCAGTTTATACCGTTTTATATTATACTGGTTCAGTTTATTGGCAAGGCTCAGCAACTGGTAGTCTTTCCTGTCGCCGTAGTTATATTGAGTGCTTTCTAAAATACCTTCTTTTAATTGGTTTTCGTCCAATGTGTCCGTAAGCGCAAGACTGTCCTTTAACGGCATGCCTATTAATACCTTCAGGCCGTTGTAACCATTTTTAACCGTATTAAGCACTTTTTGCTTTTCGGTCTGCAGGTTGGTGAGCTGCACATCTAATTTGTCCACATCAATTTTTTCGGTAAACCCGTTATCATACATCACTTTGGTATCATGCGATAATTTTTCAAGCCGGCTGATGTTGGCGTCTAACAACTGAACCTGCGTTTTGCTCACTACAAGCTGGTAATACACTTTATAAATATTGGCTTTGATATTTTCCTGTGTTACTTCCGAGGCCTTTACTTTATAATCAATGCTCGTTTTGCGTGCCTGCAGGCCCACAAATACCTGCCCGTCAAACAATACCTGGTTAAGTGTGGCCCCTCCGCCAGCAGTATACTTTGTTCCGAATTTTACGGGTATAAAAGTTCCTGCAGGCTGGCCTATCACTTCCCCGGGAAGAAGGGTGGTAGGTATATCAAGATAATCGGTAAAGTTACCGCTGGCAGAAATCTGGGGCAGGGCAGCAGAGGTAATATCCCTGTTATCCTGCTGCTGAATGGCAATATCAAGCAAGGCATTTTTTACCTGCACAGCGTTTTTCATGCCATAATCAACAGTTTGCTGCAAAGTCAATTCATGTGCTGTCTGCGATAAAGCCATATTTGACAGCAGTACTAAGCAGGTGCCAATTACAGTTGCCAGTGGTTTGTTTCTAATTCTCATGCTCGTATTTTTTTATTCTCTCTTGTTGATATTTAAAGATTAATTTTTGTCCTTTTGCCGTGGCCAGGCCGAAAAGAAAATGTTCGGTCAGTTCAATTTCCACATCTATCATCCTGTATTTATTCTTAGGAAACACCTGCTGGTTAAAGGGGAGCATCATGCATTCAAGCCTTGCCTTGATCAGTATCTCCATATTAATATCCTGCCGGTACAGTTCTTCCTTTATACCCCTTGTAATATTTTCTTTTAGCACTTTATAAAGAAAATTGTACTTGTGCTCGTGGAATATGGCATAGGCTTTTGGGTGAAACCTTTCCAGTTCATTGATAATGGAAGGATTCATGTCGGAAAACATTCCCTGCATCATTTCCATTGCCAGGAAAACCTCGTGTATGGCGTCTTTTGCCACATCTTTGTCCCTGATACAATCGGTTTGGCTGCAGTCAATGGCATCCTTTACAATAGCCTCCACCAATTCATCCTTATGTGTAAAATACTGGTAGATGGTCTTTTTGCTCATGCCCACCGCCCCGGCTATATCATCCATACTTACCCCCCGTATGCCGTATTGCATTACGAGGTCGTATGCTTTTTGTTTTATTCTTTCGATCGGTTCCATAGCATCAAATATCGGGCACAAAACTATGGAAACTTTTTTGGTTGCCAAAGTTTCCAGTAAAATTTTTTTCCAACCGTAACAATTTCTTCATCCGACAGCTATCGGGTCTGATATCCCTTTTATGAATGGTTTATCTTTAGGCCGTAAACCACGCATTATGAAAGGATCATTCAATTACCGGAAATTGCTCCAGTATTTCCTGCAGGGCATTTTAATACTGGCACCCATTACCATTACAATATGGGCCATTACGGCTGCCTTTAATTTTATTGACGGCATTCTGCCCAATTTCCTGCACGGCATTTTCCCCAATATAATGGAGGATAAAGCCGGTAATATCAGGCGGATACCGGGCGTTGGTTTCTTGCTCGTGATACTGTTCGTATTTTTGATTGGTTATCTTTCTTCTTCTTACATATTCGGAAAGCTGGTGGATATGTTTGACCAGTTGCTCGAAAAAACACCGGGGATAAAATTCATTTACTCTGCCCTGAAAGATTTTTTTGAGGCATTTGCCGGCGAGAAAAAACGGTTTACAAAAAATGTACTGGCCAATGTGGATGATAATGACGTGTGGAGGGTTGGCTTTATTACGCAGGAGGATATGAATGAATTTGGCCTGAAGGACTACGTGGCCGTGTATGTGCCGATGGCATACTCGGTGGCAGGCAATGTGTACATCATTCCTAATTCGAGGATACGGCCCATTACCAATATAAGCGCCACAGAGACCATGAAATTTGCTGTGAGCGGTGGCGTTACTTCAGTAGAAGGGGATCACCACCGGCAGGCATCCAAAGCGAAGCCGGAATAATTTTTAATAAAAATATTTCTATGAAACAACGTTTAACATTGCTTGCCATTATTTTTTTGTCCAGCCTTCAATTGCCTGCACAGCAAAAAAATATTGTTATCTGGCAAACAAAAGCCTTTACAGTTTACAGCGACAGCATTGCGCAGGGGCCATACACGGCCAAAGCGCTTTCTGACAGCGAGATCATTTCCAATTATCAAAGCCCTGCCAATCTTTTGCAGCGTTCAAAAATTACATTCAAGTTCAGCATTAATGGTAAGGATAATGAAATGCAGCCGGGGGCAGATCACCAGTTGAATGTGATCGGTGGCGTGGCAGAAACGCCTGTGATAAAATTTGGTGAGCAATTGAAAGATACAACAAGTGAAACCGGGATTTATCTAAAACCTGATACCAAATTAAAAATAAGGGTGGATATGAGCCGGGTGCTGAATGATTTTAAAACGCAGGGTTATTTCACCACGTTTAAAGGAGATAAAATTTTCAAAGAGGATTTCAAAGGCCTATATGTAGCGGGTAACACGTTGCCGATGGATTGGGATTTTGATAACCTTCATAATAAACAGGCGCTTGAATTAAAAGATGATGATGGTGATGGCATTTATGAGACTACTTTGATATTAAATGCACAGAAAGATGAAAAGCAAATTGAATCTTCATGGAAACTATCAAAAGATATTTCTGCCTTTCCTCAATATCACTCTGATAACACGATCGCCAATGCTATTTATAACATGGGCCTGGAGGAAATGATAAAAGCAGTGGAACCGGACAGTACTTTCCGTACAGGTAAGGAATGGGCCGGCGTATGGACAAGGGATATCAGCTACAGTATTATTTTGTCAATGGCACATTTACAGCCGGAAGTGGCAAAGAAAAGCCTGATGTGTAAAGTAAATAAGAAAAAAAGAATCATACAGGACACCGGTACCGGCGGCGCTTATCCCTGTTCCACTGACAGGATGATATGGGCCACCGCTGCCTGGGAGATTTATAAAGCCACAGGCGATAAGGACTGGCTGCAGCAGTCATATATCATCATAAAAAATTCCGTGGATGATGATATGCATAATGCGTATGATAAGGCAACGGGAATGGTAAAAGGAGAATCTTCTTTTTTGGACTGGCGTGAACAAACCTATCCCAAATGGATGCAGCCGGCAGACATTTATGAATCTGAAAATTTGGGCACCAATGCAGTGCATTACAATGCTAATGTAGTACTGGCGCAAATGGCAACATTATTAAAAAAGAAGGCAGATGCTTTAAAGTACCAGGGCAATGCCGCTACAATAAAAGCCGGTATCAACAAATACCTGTGGATGGCTGATAAGGGCTATTATGCACAATACCTGTATGGAAGGAATTATAAAATCACTTCGCCCCGGTCAGAAGCATTAGGTGAAGCATTGAGTATTTTATTTGGCGTAGCTGGTACAACACAACGGCAATCCATATCCGAAAAGGCACCGTTGACGGATTTCGGCATTTCCTGTATTTACCCGCAGATACCGGGCATCCCGCCTTATCACAACAATGCCGTGTGGCCTTTTGTGCAATCCTATTGGGCACTGGCCACTGCCAAAGCCGGCAATGAAAAAGCCGTGATGGAATCCATTGCAGATATTTACCGCCCCGCTGCTTTATTTGCCACAAATAAAGAAAACTTTGTTGCTGATAATGGTGATTTTGCAGGAACGGTTATTAATTCCAGCAATATGTTATGGAGCTTATCAGGCAGTTTGGCATTGGTACAAAAATTACTTTTCGGTATAGAATTCCAGGCAGATAAATTAATATTTCATCCATTTGTTCCCAAAGCCCTGCAGGGTAACCGTTCGCTTACGAATTTTAAATACAGAAATACGGTATTAAATATCTCTTTGGAAGGGTATGGCGATAAAGTGCAGTCTTTTTTATTGGATGGGAAAGCGATGGTCAAACACGAAGTGTCCGCGGCCTTAAAAGGTGAGCATACTATTAAGATCGTATTGTCAAATTCATTTTTACAAAGCGATACAATTAACAAAACTGAAAATATAACTGCCCCTGCTACGCCTGTAGTATCTATTGCCGGTAATAAATTGGAATGGCAGAAAGTGGAAGGTGCTGCAGCTTACACAGTGCTTCAAAACGGAATACAAGTTATCAGTACGCCCGAAACATCTATAAAATTTGCTTCTAAAAATTGTGATGAATACCAGGTAATTGCTGTAAGCGAAAAAGGTATTGCTTCTTTCGCCAGTGAGCCGGTAAGCCCTGCCGATTGCAGGCCGGTGCTTAAATATGAAGTAGAGGATTATGCCGGCAGCGCAGCATATTCGTACAAAGGCTTTTCAGGAAATGGGTTTGTTGAAACCAGTAAAGCGATAAACAGGAGCATCACAATTCCTGTTACTGTTGATGAAGCCGGTGTGTACGCTGTTAACTTCCGTTATGCTAACGGTAACGGCCCGGTGAATACGGAAAATAAATGTGCTATCAGGGCATTATCGGTTGATGATAATTTTACGGGGACTGTTGTTTTTCCACAAAGAGGTGCAGGGGAATGGAGCAACTGGGGCTTTAGTAACGCATTAAAAGTAATGCTTTCAAAAGGGAAACACCTTATTAAGGTCCATTTTGATGATACCAATGAAAACATGAATGAAGAAATAAACCAGGCAATGCTGGATTATTTGCAGTTGATGAAGTTGAAATAAGTGAATTTTATTGCTTTTTTGGAGCGGTGTTTTTATACGTGGCCAACACTATGCATTTTTCCTTGCAATCACCTTCTCTGCTGCAGCCACAATATTTGGAGCATCCAATCCATACTTTGTAAGCAGTTCGGCGGGTTTGCCGCTTTCACCAAAAGTGTCATTAGTACCAACGTATTCAATTGGGATAGGCAAATTTTTGGCTGCTACCTGTGCAATGCTGTCGCCCAGGCCGCCAATGATATTATGCTCTTCGCAGGTAACGGCACATTTTGTTTTGCTGATGGAAGCAATTACGGCTTCTGTATCCAGCGGTTTAATGGTATGAATATTGATTACCTCCACGCTGATGCCTTTCTCTTCCAGTATTCTCCCGGCTTCCACTGCTTTCCATACCAGGTGGCCGCAGGCAAAAATGCTTACATCTTTTCCTTCAGACAATTTTTGCGCTTTGCCCAAAACAAAATCTTCTTCTTTGGTAAAAATGGGCCATACCGGGCGGCCAAAACGCAGGTACACGGCACCGTTATAATCAGCAATGGCTTTTGTTGCTGCTTTTGTCTGGTTATAATCTGCAGGAACAACAACGGTCATGCCCGGCAGCATTTTCATCAGGCCGATATCTTCCAGTATCTGGTGTGTAGCGCCATCTTCGCCTAAAGTAAGGCCGGCATGGCTGGCGCATATTTTTACATTTTTGCCGCTGTAGGCTACGCTTTGCCGTATCTGGTCGTACACACGGCCGGTGCTGAAATTGGCGAACGTGGTTGTATAAGGTATTTTTCCGCCAATGGTTAAGCCTGCCGCCACACCAATCATATTGGCTTCGGCAATGCCGCACTGGAAAAACCGGTTCGGAAATTCTTTTACAAAAGCATTGAGTTTAAGAGAACCTAACAGGTCGGCAGTGAGCGCAACAATATTTTCATTTTTTTTGGCAGCTTCTAAAATGCCATCGCCAAATCCGCTGCGGGTATCTTTATTGCCTGTTACTTCAATTGCTTTTAACATACAGCCTTTAATTTTAAGGGCGCAAGATAAGCATGAAAAACAGGATTTCTATTTTGCATTATTTTTTTCTTCTTCCTTTAGTTTCAGTTCCCATTTCCAGGCAGTATCCATCATGTCATCGAGATTATATTGGGGTACCCAGCCTAATTCTTTTTTGGCTTTATCGTTATTGGCATAGATAGCCACAATATCGCCGCTGCGGCGGGGTCCGATGGTATAATTAAGTTGTACGCCGCTTACTTTTTCAAAAGCTTTTATTACTTCCAGCACCGTATAGCCATCGCCTGTGCCAAGGTTAAAAATTTCTGTTTTGCTTTTATTTTTTTTATCAATCAGGTAATTCAGTGCCAGCGTATGGGCATGGGCAATATCGCTTACATGGATATAATCTCTTACACAGCTTCCATCCCTCGTAGGATAATCATTACCGTATACCTGCATCACCGGCAATTTACCAATAGCAGTTTGCGTAATGGCGGGCACCAGGTTAGCCGGTTTTCCCAGTGGTATCTCTCCCAGCAAAATAGAAGGATGTGCGCCTACGGGATTAAAATACCGGAGCAGGATGCCCTGTATGTTGTTGCTTTTGGCAGTATCAGTCACTATTATCTCGCCCATTTGCTTGGTGGCACCATAGGGCGATTCCGCAGGCTTTTGAGGTGTTTCTTCTGTTACAGGTATACTGTCCGGGCTGCCATATACAGTGCAGGATGAGGAGAATACAAAGTAAGGAACGTTAAACCCCTCCGTGCACTTCAGGATATTAATAAGAGAAATATTATTGTTCTCATAGTACATCAACGGCTTTTCCACTGATTCCCCTACGGCTTTATAGGCGGCAAAATGAATAATGCCTTCAATATTTTTATTTTCTTCAAAGATTTTTTTTGTTGCGCCGTAATCGCAAAGGTCAACCGCATAATTTTTTATTTTTTTACCGGTAATCTTTTCTGCATTCAGCAAAATATCAGCACTGCTCCTGGAATTATTATCAACAGAAATCACATCAAAGCCATTTTGCATAAGGTCAACAATAGTATGTATACCTATATAACCGCAGCCGCCTGTTACGAGTATTTTTTTCATTTATCAAGTTTAAATTCAGGTTCCGGATTATCCAGTTTTAATTAAAGTTTCCGTAAAACCGCTTTGTACAAAAATATAAAAACCATCCGTGTAATTGCGAATGGTTTTTTCCAAACGGCGCTTATTGCCTTTTATTTCACAAACAGTGATATAATAAGATAAACAACGCTGGCCAGTACAGCGCTTACCGGTATGGTCAGTATCCAGGCCCACAATAAATTTACGGTAAGGCCCCAGCGAACAGCGCTTAGCCTTTTGGTAGCGCCTACGCCAATGATAGAACCTGTAATGGTATGGGTGGTGCTTACAGGAATGCCCATTTGTTCGGTAATAAACAAAGTAAGGGCGCCGGCAGTTTCTGCCGCCACACCTTCCAGCGGGGTTACCTTGGTTATTTTGGTACCCATTGTTTTTACAATTTTCCATCCGCCGCTCATAGTGCCCAGGCCGATGGCAGTGTAGCAGGCAAGGGGTACCCACGAAAGATCTTTCAATGCAGTTCCCACATCCGGGTATGAATGGTATGCCACAAATGCAGCAGCTATAATGCCCATTACTTTTTGAGCGTCATTGCCACCGTGCCCTATGCTGATGGCGGCTGAGGAAAGCAATTGCAGCCGCTTGAACATTTTGGCGGTTCGGTAAGCATTACGGGTCTTGAGTTTTTCAGAATAAATAAAAGCACAGATAAAAATGAAAAACATTATAAGTATGCCATAGGCAATAATAGAATTGTTGGCCTTTTTAAAAGCTTTTGTAAGTACAGGCACATCGGCAGCGGGATCAATTTCTTTTACCCGTAAAGCCAGCTTTTCTGCGCCTGTCTTTTTGTATTCACTTAATAATGGGGTAATAGCCGTTACCAGGTTTTCCGCTTTTTTATAATCAGCCTGGGCTGCCATGCTTTTGTCCGCTTCTTTTTTAAGCGCTTCAATATTGTAATATTTTGCTACAGACTCTTTTAGCTTATTCTGCTCAAAATGGGCAAATAAAAACCAGGTAATTATTCCTAACAATACAAACATGGCAACCCTTGCCCATGTATTGTGCATAATGGTAACAACGGTTATAATTATAGAAATGACCATGCCTGTGATGGGGGCAAGAAAAATAAAGAGTATTATCTCTGTTATTTTTTTTATTTCCACAATGGTGCTTACAGGCGCAAGCCCTTTTGTAACAAAAGCATGGGTGAGCGCCGAACCCGCAAACCCGCCAATTAACGTATGTGAGGAAGAAGAGGGTATGCCGTACCACCAGGTAAGCAGGTTCCAGAAAATGGCAGCGATAAGGCCGGCCAGTATTACGGGCAGGGTGATATATTCTGAATGTACTGTTGTGCCGATTGTATTGGCCACCGCATGATCATTAAAAATAAAATAAGCAACAAAGTTGAAAAACGCAGCCCAGATAACAGCCTGGAAGGGTGTGAGCACTTTGGTGGAAACAATAGTAGCGATTGAGTTGGCTGCATCATGAAACCCGTTAATGTAATCAAAAACAAGAGCCAATGCTATAATAACTATCAGGAGCGTCATAAATTTAATGTGCTGATTTGCTAATGTGCCAATTTGCTAATGGGGTACGCCGGCGCAGGGCTTTAATTAGCACATCAGCACATTATCGTATTAGCTAATTTCGATTAAGCGTATTTTACAATAATGGATTCTATCACATTGGCAGCATCTTCACATTTATCCGTTACAATTTCCATTACCTGGTATATTTCCCTCTTTTTAATCACTTCTTTGGCATCCGGTTCTGTGGCAAACAGCCTTTCAATGCTCATATCAAAAATATCATCGGCCTGGTTTTCCACGCTGTTGATGGCTACCAACGCATCTGTTATCTGCCGCATGTTCTTCATATTGCGCAGCTCGGTCACAGCTTTGTGCACCTGCACACAGCCATTGGCTATCAGGTCTGCCATGCGCTGCATGCCGGTATCATTGGGGTTTACCCTGTAAAAGTTTATTTTTTTGGCAGAGGCATAAATATAATCGGCAATATCATCCAGGGCAGAGGCCAGGTAATGTATATCTTCCCTGTCAAACGGGGTGATAAAGTTTTTGCCTAATTCTGTAAAAATATTGTGGGTAAGGTCATCGTTCACATGCTCCATGTCTTCTATTTCCTGTATCAGCTGCGCCCTTTTGTCAAAATCCGGTTCACTTACCACTTCCTTCAGTTTTTCCCCCATTTTCACCAGCTCTTCGCTCACATTTTCAAACAACTGAAAAAATATCCTGTCCTTTGGTAAAAATATCTTGAGAATTGAATTGAACCCCATAAATCAAAATTTTGGGGCAAAAGTAACTGGAATGGATTGTGCCCCTTTTGTTTTAAAAATGATAACAATAACTTAATCTCCTACTGCAAAATTTATAAAAAAACCGGTATGTATATAATTTTCCCCTCCTTTTTGCGTTTAGGGATTAGCCTGGTCCACCGGGTGCAAAAATAATCCCACCTTTTTAAACTGATGTTGCATTATGCATTTTTAATGCAGCAATACCTGTTAACATATTGTCAACTGATAATGTTAGATATGCAGCCTGTCTTCATATCTTATAAATAATAATATACATTGAAAAACCAAATAGTCCAGGTTATGAGAAGAACCATAATGTTACTCCTATTATTGTGCTGCACAGCGCTTCTTTATTCCCAAACCCTCATTAAGGGTAGAATAACAGATGCCGGCACAGGCCTCCCGGTAGAAGGAGCCACCATAAAAGTAGGAAGGGAGAATACAACTTTATCGGGGGCGGATGGCAGTTTTGAATTTAAAACCGCCCATGCCACAGGCAGCATTGAGGTTACCGGAACAGGTTATGTGCCGCAATCTGCCGGGTTTTCAGGCTCCCGTTTTATTGAAGTTAAGCTGTGGCAGGATGCAAAAAACCTCTCCGAAGTAGTAGTAACTGCACTGGGCGTAAAAAGGGAGAAGAAAAAAATAGGGTATTCTCTGACTGAAGTGGATACCAAATTAATTAATCAATCAGGAGAGCAAAACATTATAGAGGCGCTTGCCGCAAAAGTAGCAGGGGCGCAGGTTACCGGTTCAGCCGGCACACCGGGAGCTTCCTCCAAAATCCTCATCCGCGGCAACTCGGTTTTTACCGGCAACAATTCACCGCTGCTGGTAGTGGATGGTATTCCTGTAGACAATACAACTTTTCAGCCTTTTGCATCAGATTACCCCGGCAACCCTAATCTTACGGGTGTCAGTGAGTCCAACCGGGGCATAGATATCAATCCTGCTGATATACAATCCCTGTCTGTGCTTAAAGGCCCTGCTGCAGCGGCACTGTACGGCGCAAGGGGCGGTAATGGAGCCATTATTATTACCACTAAAAAAGGAAGATATGGCGCAGGAGGGGTAGGCATTACCATTAGCTCCGGCGTGGAATGGTCAAAAGTGAACAAATTACCTGCAATGCAGCACCAATACGTACAGGGCGCAAACGGAATTTATATGCCTGCTGTCCCCCTGAGCTTTGGCGCCAAAGCAGATACAGCCGGCATTGATGTTTTTGATAAATATGAACAATTTTTTAAGACAGGTACCACATTTACAAATAATATAGCTGTGGAAGGCGGCACTCAAACATCTTCTTTCAGGCTGTCTGCCGGCAATTCCAATAATAAAGGCATCATACCGAACAGCCAGTTTGAACGTACCAACATCAGCTTATCAGCCGAAAATAAATTTAAAGACTGGCTTACCATAGGCGGTTCTGCCACTTATGTAACGGCTTCAGGAAAAAGAGTACAGAACGGGAACAACCGGGGCGGGATTATGCTGGCCTTATTAAGAGCGCCTATCAATTATGATATTAATAACTGGATTGATGCTGCCGGGAATGAAGTGGCTTACGTTAAACCCCCGGCACCTCCAACATGGGACAATCCTATGTTTACTGCAATGAAAAACCCTTATACCGATAATACGAACAGGGTATTTGGCAATATTTATACAAATCTTTCCTTCACCAAAAATTTAAGCCTGGACTGGAAAGCAGGAGTGGATTATTACAGCACGGCGGCAAAGCAGATATATGATCTCAGCTCCCTGGGTAATACAAGCGGCAACCCCGGGGCAGGACAGGTGAATTTTTCAACAGTTTCCAACAGGCAGTTGTACTCAGACCTGATGCTGAAGTACAGAACACAGTTAACATCACGGTTAGGGCTAAACGCAATTCTTGGGTGTAATATATGGGACAACCAGAATAAGTTTAATTTTTCCAGGGGCAATAATATTATGGTGGCAGGCGTGTATAACCTTGACAACACTTCCCTGCTGTATGCAAGCAATACAGAAACATATGAGCAGACCAACGGGGTCTTTGCTGAACTTTCCTTCAGCTACAGCTCATTCTTAAATTTAACTGTTACGGGGAGAAATGACTGGACAACTGCGTTTGGCAGGAGCGGGGGATCATTCTTTTATCCCAAGGCAGACCTGGCCTGGGTATTTTCAGAGCACATACAGCCCAATGATATCCTTTCTTACGGCAAATTGAGGATTGCATATGCAGATGCCGGTACAGGCCCCAAACCATATACTTACAGCAATGTTGCCTATTACCCCAAACCTACTTATACCGATGGCTCTACCTCAGGCAATTCATTTCCTTATTTAGGCCAGGGCGGTGCTGCGCCTGCTACAATATATTTCCCGGGCGGATTAAAACCTGCTCATATCAAGGGTAAAGAGGCAGGCCTGGAACTAAGGTTTTTAAAAAACAGGATAAGCGTGGATGCCACTTATTATAACCAGCGTTCTGCTGACAACCTTATTCAAAAACCAATTGCTTTTAGCTCAGGATTTAAGGCCGAATACACCAATGCCGGGGAAGTAGAAAACAAAGGCATTGAGCTTTCTCTGGGTGCAGATGTAATAAAATCGAAGAACATTACATGGAG
>JBEHYP010000094.1:0-15377 GCA_048498115.1 Bacteroidota bacterium
CAACGCCGGCCATAGTTATGATAATGGGTACAATAATGTTTTTCTTGGCGCCAATACCGATGTAAACCAAGCAGGGTTGTACAATGTAATTGTAATAGGGCAGGCCACAACGGGCACGGCAAGCAGCCAGGTTACCATCGGCAATGGCGCCACCTCCTCCTACCGTATGTATGCAAACGGATGGAGCAATATCAGCGATGGCCGGTTTAAAAAAAACATACAGGAAAATGTACCCGGCCTTTCTTTCATTACCCGGCTAAGGCCCGTAACCTATACCCTTGATGCTACCGGCCTTGATAATTTTTTACATAAAGATCTGCCTGCGGATAAAAATGCCAACAGCCAGTCAAAAGCCATAATGACAAAGGCACTGCAGGAGAAAGAACAAATAGTGCAAACCGGCTTTATAGCACAGGAAGTGGAAAAAGCTGCCCAAACCCTTGGCTATAGTTTCTCTGGTGTTGATGCTGCAAAAAATGACAAGGATGTATATGGCTTGCGCTACACCGAATTTGTAGTGCCATTGGTAAAAGCCGTGCAGGAGCAGCAGCAGCAAATAAAAGAGCAGCAAAAACTAATAGAGGAATTATCAAAAAAAGTAGAGCAACTGCTAAAAGCAAATAACCAAAGCAGCCAGTAAAATTTCATTGCCGTGAAAAAATATTTACAACTCATCATCATATCAGCAGTCTTACCTGCAATGGCAACAGCGCAGGTTGTGAATATCAACAACGGGTTGCAATTGGTAGCCAAAGGCACTGTTGCATTAGTGGTAGATAATGGCGGTATCAAAAACGATGGCATTTTTATCCCTGACAGCAGCACCGTGTATTTTGATGGCCCGGCAGGTATTGCCCTAAGTGGCACACAGCCCACCAATTTTTTCAATGCTACCTTCCGTGGCACGGGCACCAAGCGCAATGAAAATGAAAATACCGTGGCAGTGTACAATATCCTTGCCGCAGAAGGAGCTACCACGCTGGATGCAGACGGCAGCAGCAACAACAGGACATTTGTTTTACGATCTGTCCCTGCTTCCACGGCAAGCGTAGCCATCCTGCCACCCACAGTTGATATTACCGGTAAGGTAACAGTGGAGCGGTATATCCCCGCCCGCCGTTCGTGGCGGCTGCTTACAGCGCCCATCCACCCGGTAAGCAACCTTACCATCAGCCAGGCATGGCAGGAAGGGGTAAGCAATGCCAGCCGCCTTAGCCCTGTAAACCCCAGCCCCGGCTATGGTACCAACATCACCAAAAGCACAGTATATGCTTCCGATGGTTACGACCAGGGCTCTACCAATAACCCATCCATCAAGTATTATACGGGCAGCAGCTGGGGCGGTGTGCCGCTTGCCACCAATGGCACCACGCCGGGTGCCAACAATGGCCTTATCAATGACCAGCAAGGGTATATGCTTTTTGTACGTGGCGACCGAAGCATACAGGTGGCGGGCACCAATGTGGTGCCGGTAAATGCTACTTTACGGCCTGCGGGCCGGCTCAAAACAGGCACACAGCCTGCTGTTGCCTGCAACGGGTGGACGGTAATCGGCAACCCTTATGCTTCTTCCATCAATTTTCATAAATTAGTATCAGCCAACCCGGGCCTGCCCGAAGAGTTTTATTTATGGGAACCAGATCTTACCGGTATCAATGAAGTGGGTGGCTGGATAAGCTACGGGGCTTATAATGCCGGTACGCAAACCTATACAGTGGCTCCCCTGCTGCCCGGTAGCAGCAGCGCTACCAATACCGGCGATATTCCATCAGGCAGCGCTTTTATGGTGAATTACACAGGCAATATTGTCTTTACCGAATCCTGCAAATCCACAGAGATAAACAATGCATTGTTCAGGCCGGCCGGGGAGTTAAGGGTAAACCTGCTGGCTGTAAACACGAATGCTACCGTATCGCTTAATGACGGCGTGGCCGTATTGTTCAATGCCGGCAGCGAAACGGAAAGGGTAACCGTGCCCAAAAACAGGAATTTTGCAGAGATAATCACTATCAATACAACAAAGCCGCTTGCCATTGAAAAGCGGATGGCTGTGCGTGAAAACGATACTGTTTTTCTGGGTATATGGCAAATGCAGCGGAAAGAATATATGCTTGAGCTTGTACCGGGAGCATTGAGCATTCCGCCCCATATTACTGCTTTTTTAGAAGATACTTATTTGCACAATTATGAACCGGTGGCGCCGCACGATACTACTCTTTACCGTTTTTCAGTAACGGCCGACAGCGGCAGTTTTGCTGCAGCAAGGTTCCGGATTATATTTAAACGGGCAATCCGGCCTTTCAGTATCAGGGCGCTGCTGCAGCCGCAAAACCATATTTCCGTAAAATGGGAAATGCCTGAAACACGCGGGCTGGTGGGATATCAAATTGAAAAATCTTCAGACGGCAAAGAATTTGTTGTCACCGGCAGCCGGCAAAGCGCCGCCAATGCACCGGCACAGCTGGAATGGGTGGATGCGGCACCCTGGCCCAATGAAACTTATTACAGGGTAAAATACTTTACTGAAAACGGCGGGGTTGTTTATAGTAATATAGCAAAAGTCAGTATTAAAAATACCGGCAGCATATCTGTTTATCCCAATCCTGTTACCAATAACAGGATAACCCTGCAAATGAATGGGCAACCTGAAGGTGAATATTATGCCACGCTTACAGGCAGCAGCGGTCAGGTAATCTTTACTGGCAAATGGTATCACACGGGAACAACAAATACCAGGGTATTGGAAATATCACCAGCAGCGGCAAAAGGTATTTACCAATTGGAAATAACACAATCCGGTAGTAAAAGAAGCAGTGTTATTAGTGTGAATGTACAATAGCAAGGCAGGCAGAACGACAGGTTTTTTTATTCCCGGAGAATGACGAACATTGATATTTTGTGCAATTCGTGGCAATACCGGAACTGCATTATAATTTTATCTCTTCTTCATTCTCATCATAAAACCTGAACTCGGTTAAATGATAAGCTGAATTGGCCACCACTTTAATTTTTTGCTTGTATTTCCAGCTCCAGCGCCTGCGTTTTGAGATAAAGCCGCTGGTAAGGTAAGTGTAGATAATGGGATGCACCATAATGCTGAGCCCTTTATGCTTTTGCATTATCAGGTAGCTCAGGTTCTTTTCTATTTCGTCTTCTAAAATAAGGGTAGATGATATTTTGCCCGTGCCATTGCAGCTGGGGCATATTTCGGAAGTATTGATGTTCATTTCCGGCTTCATGCGCTGGCGGGTAATTTGCATCAGGCCAAATTTACTGATGGGCAGCACAGCATGTTTTGCCCTGTCGGTCCTCATCAGTTCATCCATTGCATCCAGCAGCCGTTTTTTATTTTCCGGCAGCTTCATATCAATGAAATCAACAACAATGATACCGCCTAAATCCCTCAACCGTAGCTGGCGGGCTACTTCTTCCGCTGCTTCCAGGTTTGTTTCCAGCGCATTTTGCTCCTGGTTATTGCTCACGCTTTTGTAGCCACTGTTTACGTCAATCACATGCAGGGCTTCGGTGTGCTCAATGATAAGGTAAGCACCACTGGGCAGGTTCACTGTTTTACCAAATGAAGCCTTTACCTGTTTGGTAATGCCAAAGCTGTCAAAAATGGGAGAACCGTTATTGTAATAACTAACGATGTCTGCTTTTTCAGGAGCTATTCTTTGTATATAAGATTTGGTATCGGCAAAAATATTGCGATCGTTCACCACAATGCGGTTGAAATCTTCATTCAGCAGGTCACGGAGCATGCTGGTGGTCTTGCCCTGTTCGCTCAGTATTTTTGAAGGGGGTGTGGCACCTTTTAAATTGGCCTGGATGGTTTTCCATGTCTGCACCAAAGCAGCAAGGTCTTCCTGCAATTCAGCTGTTTGCTTGCCTTCTGCCGCTGTGCGGACGATAACACCAAAATTTTTCGGCTTAACGGCTTCAATAATTTTTTGCAGCCTTTTCCTTTCATCGCCGGAATGGATTTTACGGGATACGGCTACTACATCATTAAACGGCGTAATCACCACGAACCTTCCGGGCAGTGATATTTCACAGCTCAGCCTCGGGCCTTTGGCGGCGATGGGTTCTTTTAAAATCTGCACCAGCACATTGGGGCGGCCATTCAGCACTTCCGCTATTTTGCCTGTTTTTATAATTTCAGGCTCCACGGTGAATTTGCCAAAATCATAGCCTTCTTCCGACCTGTCGTTGATGCTTAGATTGGTGAACTTGAGAAGGGAACGGATATAAGGGCTTAAATCAGTATAATGAAGAAAGGCGTCTTTTTCAAAGCCTACATCCACAAATGCAGCGTTCAGTCCCGGGATGAGCTTTTTCACTTTTCCCAGGTACAGGTCGCCAACTGCAAAGCTTGCATCTGCTTTTTCATTATGCAGCTCCACCAGTTTTTTATCCTCCATCAGGGCAATTTCCACACCCTGAGACGCAGCATTAATAATTAATTCCTTTGTCAATCCAGTCGCATTTTAAGAAACCATACCATCAAAACAGGTATGCAGTATAGCCCCTTACAGGTTGCCATACTGTACACCAAACAGTTACCGGCCTGTTAAGGCCGGCCGTTCATTCACTACTTCTTCTTATGACGGTTTTTTCTTAAACGTTTTTTACGCTTATGTGTTGCGATCTTATGACGTTTTCTTTTTTTACCACAAGGCATAACCTGAGTATTTTTATTTGTGAAAAAATGATTTTATAATAAAGTTTCAGAAGTTCAGGAGGTTCCCAGAAGTTCCAAAGGTTTAGGAAGCCAACCTTTGAAACCTCTTGAACGTTTTAAACGTTTTGAACCTATTTCAGTTCTTTTATCCTTACGTCTATCTCTTTGCTATATGCCGGGTTGTTCACTATGCGCTTGCTCACTTCAAACCATTTCACCGCATTGGCCTTATCCCCTTTTCCGGCGTAAGCTTCGGCCAGCCATGATACCGCTTCTGCATTGTCCGGCTGGTTAACCACCACTTTTTGCAGCCTTTCAATGGCTTTGTCGTATTGGGTAGATACCACACCGCCAATACCCAGCACCAACTGCGCCTGCATATTTGCCGAATCCTTCCGCACCACCTGCAGCAACTGCTGTACTCCTTTCATGGTTTCCTGAGGGTCACCGGCCATGCCTTTTCCAAAAATATAGGCGGCGCCCAAGTCAACCTTCAAAGAATCATTGCCGGGATTAAGCGCTATGGCCTTTTCTGTTAACTCAATAACCTTCTCTGCTTTCCAGCCTCTTTTGACGGCTTCCGGCTCATTCCGCAGGTCTGCCAGAATTTGACGGGCGGCAAAGGTGAGATTTTTTTCAGAATTTACCAACATTGCGGCTTTGTAAATGTAAAAATCATAGAGTTCGTGGTTATGCAGGCTGTCGGCCCAAAAATCGGCCAGTTGCTGCCAGGCCTTTTCCTGCTGGCTTTTTACATCGCCACGGGAAATGCTATTTTCTATGGCATTCACATAGTTAGCCTGCGAAACGGTGAGTTTTTCTTTAGAAGTTTTCAGATAAGCGTCAATATCAAAACTGTTGGCAGTTGGTTGAGCGGCAGGCATCACAGGGCTTTCTTTTTTCACTACTGTTTTACCAAAAAACCACAATATCAACAAAAGGACAAGACCACCGGCAGAAAGAATAAGTTGTTGCTTTTTCACGGAAGCAAAAATACGGGGATTATTGGAGCCACGAATTACACTAATTGGCACGAATGAGGTTTAAGCCACAGATTGCACGGATTAACACAGAAAGATGACAACTTTTCAAAAAGTTGTCATCTTTAACGAAAAAGAGGCTTTGCTTATTTGTGTGCATTTGTGTAATTCGTGGCAAAAAATATATGCCGCAGGCATATATCTGTGTTCATCTGTGAAATCTGTGGCTCAACATGCATTATCAATCCAATGACGGCGGCGCATTTTCATCAAACTTCTTATTCTTCACTTCCTGCACAAATTCCTTGGCAGGTTTAAACGCAGGGATATAATGTTCAGGAATTTCAACAGCAATATTCTTCTTGATATTCCTGCCTATTTTGGCTGCCCGCTTTTTGGTGATAAAGCTGCCAAAACCCCGGATGTAGATGTTTTCACCAGCAATTAATGACCGTTTGATTTCTTTGAACATGGTTTCCAGTGTAACCATTACATCTACTTTGGGAATGCCTGTTTTGTCGGCTATTTCTGATATTAAATCTGCTTTTCTCATATCTAAAGGTTTAGAATTCAAAGAGTAAGTTAATACATTATTTTGGAAAAAACAATATTATGGACTGATTATCAGTTAAATATTTATTTTTCTATGCAAACCCCGGCAAAAGGAGTGCCTAATCCATTATTTAAGCAGTTATTTGGCTGATATTTGTCCCCGATGAAACAGGCAGACCGGCAGGAATTTTTCACTACTCAACTTTTACGCTGGAACAAAGAGCTTAATAAGCGGCAAATGCCCTGGAAAGGTGAAAAAGACCCCTATAAAATATGGCTGAGCGAAATTATTTTGCAGCAAACGAGAGTAGAACAGGGCCTGGCCTATTACAACCGCTTTGTAGAGACATTTCCTACCGTAAATGACCTTGCCAAAGCACCGGAAAACAAAGTGTTCAAGCTGTGGGAAGGATTGGGCTACTATACCCGTTGCAAAAATCTAATTGCCTCCGCCCAATACATTTCCAAAGATTTGAAAGGAAAGTTTCCCGATACTTATGAAGGTATTTTAGCATTGAAAGGCGTAGGCCCTTACACCGCTGCGGCCATCGGCTCTTTTGCCTTTAATATTCCCAGGGCGGTGGTTGATGGCAATGTATTCCGTGTGTTGTCAAGGTTTTTTGGCATTGCCACGCCTATTGACAGCATTGAAGGGAAAAAGCAATTCTCCGCTCTTGCAGAAATATTGCTGGACAAAAAAAAACCTGCTGCATACAACCAGGCCTTAATGGATTTCGGCGCTATTATCTGCAAACCGCAATCACCCTTGTGCAATGAATGTTTGCTCAAAAATAATTGCATAGCTTTTGCAAAAAAGTGTGTTAACGAATTGCCTGTAAAAGAAAAATCAATCGTAAAAAAAACGAGGTGGTTTTATTATATCGTGGCAGAATATAAAGGGCAGTACTATGTGAAAAAAAGAAACAGCGGTGATATCTGGGAAAACCTGTATGAGTTTATACTTATTGAAAACCCGGGGGCATTAACAACTGACAATCTTTTGCAATCCAAACAGGCAAAGACAGTTTTTTGCCAACAACAACCAACTGTTACAAGCGTTTCAGGTATTTATAAACAGCAGCTTACGCACCAGACTATTCATGGGCAGTTTGTAAGAGTGCAGGCGGCAAAACCGCTTTCTTTACAAGGCTTTGAATTAGTGAATAAAAATGAAATCGGGCACCTGCCCTTTCCAAAATTTATCACACAGTTTTTAAAAGATAAAACTGTATCTTTAAATTTGTTTTAGTATCAAATGAATCAACAAAAACAAATTTTATGAGAGGCGTAAACAGGGTAATGCTGATTGGAAACTTAGGTAAAGACCCCGATATGCAGTTTTTGGAGGGGAATATTGCTGTGGCCAAATTTTCACTGGCAACAACGGAAACATACAAAGACAGGAGCGGCAAGCTCATCTCTCAAACAGAATGGCATACCGTGGTGCTGTGGCGTGGCCTGGCAGAGCTGGCGCAGAAATACCTGCACAAAGGCAGCCTCGTGTATATTGAAGGGCGGCTGAAAACCCGCAGCTGGGAAGACAAGGAAGGCAATAAAAAATTTGCAACAGAAATAGTAGGCGATAATTTGATCATGCTTGACAAACGCACGGATATAAATTCCGGTGGTGACATCAGCGGCGAGGATATAGGGCACGATGCCCCGCCACCGCATACAGACGAAGGCCCGGAAAGGCTGCCTTTTTAATGGTTAAATGGTTGAATTGTTATCAGGTTAACAATGTAACAATAAAAAATATTCTTCACTAAAACCAACTGTTTTGGACTATCATTCGATAACCTTTTTTTTCAGTTTTATCAACATTCATTTGCTGGCGATTAATGTGGCGGCGTCTGCTGTGCTGATTTTCCTGGCAGCCGTATTATTTGTGATTGCCTTTTTAGTAGCCGGTGCCGAGGTAGCTTTTTTTTCCCTTACTTATAAAGACATCAATATGCTGAAGACAAAACAGCAGCCTGCATTCCGCAGGATCGTTGCTTTGCTTCAGCAACCCAAAATGCTGCTGGCTTCCCTGCTGATCACCAACAGTTTTGTCAACATCGGCATTATCCTCATTTCAAACATATTGCTCGATGGCTGGCTGGAAACTTTCAATTTAAATTTCTGGACGGAGTTTTTAATAAAGATCCTGGCCGTTACTTTTTTAATTGTGCTGTTTGGCAAAGTGCTGCCCAAAGTGTGGGCCACCAATCATAAAATATGGTTTGCCGCCACAGCCTCAATAGTAGTTGAATTAGCATATGGCGCCTGCCAGCGGCTGGGCATCAGCAAGCGGCTGGTGGGGCTGAGCAACGGTATTGAACAAAAATTTTCGCCTTTCAATTCTTCTTTTCTTGACGACAGGCAGTTGGATTATGCCATTGACCTTTTGCCCGAGCATGAAGCCACCGTGGAGGAAAAACAAATACTGAAAGGCATCCGCAAGTTCAGCGACACGCCCGTGAAGCAGGTAATGCGTACACGCCTTGACGTTAGCGGCATTGAGCATGGCAGCAGCTTTGCCGATGTGGTGAAAAAAATCGGCACCCTGAATTATTCACGCCTGCCGGTGTATAAAAACAACCTTGACCAGATTGAAGGCATGCTGCATACCAAAGACATGCTGCCTTATGTAAACAACAGCAGTTACCCCGATTTTGACTGGCACAGCATTATGCGGCCTGCCTATTTTGTGCATGAACAAAAACTGATTGAAGACCTGCTGCAGGAATTCAGGAACAAGCGGATACATTTTGCCGTGGTAGTGGATGAATTTGGCGGCACCTCCGGTATTGTAACGCTGGAAGATATCATGGAAGAAATCATTGGTGATATACAGGATGAATTTGATGACGAAGAAAGCAGTAATAAAAAAATTGACGACAACAATTATATTTTTGAAGGCAGAACCATGATAAATGATGTGTGTAAGGTAATGAGCCTTCCGGGAGATACTTTTGAAGCAGTAAGAGGTGACAGCGATTCACTGGCAGGGCTGGTGCTGGAAATAGCAGGAGAATTTCCGCAGGTGAATGAAGAAGTGGTGAGCGGCGATTTTACATTTGTACCCCTGGAGATAAATAAAAACAGGATAGATAAAGTGAAGGTTATTATTAAAATGAGGAAGTCAACAGTCAATGGTCAATAGTCAATGGTCAATAGCACGATTTAATAAAAAAATCTTTCCGCAAAGGGTTGCTCTTATTCGCAGGCTTCTGCTATGGACTATAATCTATGGACTATGGACTGTACTCTTCACCGCCTGCAACTCTCCCTACGTTTCTAAAAAGCGGGGTTACTTCCATATTGATCTGCCGGAGCGGGCTTACCAAAAATTTGAGAGGGAAGATTTTCCTTACAGTTTTGAATACCCGGTATATGCGCAAATAGTACAGGACAGCACTTATTTTGACAATAATCCCGAAAATCATTATTGGGTGAATATTGATTTTCCGATGTTTGGCGGAAGGATATTTTTAAGCTATAAAAAAATTGGGGGTAAGGCTCTGTACCGGATCAAACAGCCCAACGGGCAATATAAAGACTCATTTGGCATTAATGTGTTTGACAAAATGGTGGCAGATGCTTTTACACTCACCAATAAAAACGATGTGGTGTCCAATTCCATTAAGGACAGCCTTATTTATACTCCCAATAATATCAGCGGTGTATTTTTTAAAGTGGGGGGCAATGCAGCCACTGCCAAGCAATTTTTCCTGAGCGATACTACCAGCAATTTTATCCGTGGCGCTTTGTATTTTGATGTAACACCCAATGCGGATTCCTTAAAGCCGGTGCAGGATTTTTTACAGGCCGACCTGGAGCATATCATCAATACTTTTGAGTGGAGGAAGTAGTAGCCAAAAAATGTTTTGGTCACAGATAACACAGACCGGGCCTTCGGTCAGGAGAAGTTTAGCCACGAACTACACGAATTTTCACGAATGATATTTTTAATTTGTGCCTATCTGTAAACCCGATAGTTATCGGGTCTTTGGCACTTCTCTTCGTGTTAATTTGCGCAATTCGTGGCTGGGTTTTTTATTTAGCGCTGAACCTTTCAGCTACTTTATTCCAGTTCACCACATTCCAAAATGCGGCAAGGTAATCGGCCCTGCGGTTTTGATACAGCAAATAATAAGCATGCTCCCACACATCCACACCCAGCAACGGCGTACCTTTTACTTCTGCCACGTCCATCAAAGGATTGTCCTGGTTGGGTGTAGAGCTGATTTCCAGTTTGCCGTCTTTTACCAGCAGCCATGCCCAGCCACTTCCAAATCTTGTTAAGCCGGCATTGGCAAATTTTTCTTTAAATGCATCAAAAGAACCAAATGCTGCATTGATGGCATCGGCCAATGCGCCTGAAGGAGCGCCGCCTGCATTGGGCGCCAGGCTTTCCCAAAAAAAGCTGTGGTTCCAGTGGCCGCCGCCGTTATTGCGAACAGCAGGAGAAATACTGCCAGCCGCTTTTACCAGCTCTTCCAGTGATTTGCCTTCATTGGCTGTGCCTGCAATAGCTTTGTTCAAATTATCTACATAGGCCTGGTGGTGCTTGCCGTGGTGTATCTGCATCGTTTTTGTGTCAATATGTGGCTCTAATGCGTCAAAAGCATAAGGCAGAGCCGGGAGAGTGAATGCCATAGTAATTTGTTTTTAATGTTCAAAATGAGTGGATGACAAATTTACAACCCACACGTTCAATATGTTCAATAAAAAATAATTTTTCTTTTATTCGCAACCATTATCGTTTGCTCCTGAAAAAATCTTTCATCAATCTTGCACATTCATCCGCCATCAGCCCGCCTTCCACCACCGTTTTCGGATGAAAGGGGCTATGCCCTGTAATGGTATGACGGTAGCCGTTTTTTTCATCCGGGGCGCCGTATACCACCCTGCCAATTTTGCTCCAGTACAAAGCGCCGCTGCACATTACACAAGGTTCCACCGTTACGTATAAAGTAGCATCGGGCAAATATTTACTGCCTAAAAAATTAAATGCCGCCGTAAGGGCAATAATTTCTGCATGGGCGGTGCTGTCGTTCAGTTTTTCTACCTGGTTATAACCTCTTGCAATGATGCGGTTATCCATTACCACCACAGCACCCACGGGCACCTCCTCTTCTTCAAAAGCTTTGGCTGCTTCCCTTAATGCCTGCTTCATAAAATGCTCGTCTGTCATGCCACGTATTTTGGATGAAGATAAGCCATGAATAAACACAAATTTATTATTGACCGGTTCCTGCCAATTAGTGAAATTCGCGGGCTTACCAGTAATTTTATCAGGCAATCATTCATACTATCATGAGTTATATTCAGCAATTAGAGGCAATGCGGAATTACTTTAATTCGGGCATTACCAAACCATACCGGTTTAGAAAACAGCAATTAAAAAAATTAAAGCAAGCTGTTCTTGCGCATGAAGAGGCGCTGTATGACGCCTTGTATGCCGACCTCAAAAAAAGCAAAGAAGAAGTATGGGCCACAGAAACAGGAATGGTGATTGCTGAAATAAACGAAGCGCTCAAATATTTAAAAACATGGATGGCCGGTGAACGGGTGAAGACAAACCTGCTGAATTTCCCTTCATCGAGCCATATTATAAAAGAGCCGTTGGGCGTGGTGCTGATCATTGGCCCGTGGAATTATCCCTTTCAATTACTGATCAACCCTTTGCTGGGCGCTATCGCCGCAGGCAATTGCGTGGTGATAAAGCCAAGTGAGTTTGCACCGGCCACTGCAGCAGTGATGAAAAAAATAATTGAAGCTGTTTTTCCAAAAGAATATGTGCTGTATGTAGAAGGCGATGGTGCTGCCGTGGTGCCGGAACTGATGAACAACTTTACGTTTGACCACGTATTTTATACCGGCAGCACTGCTGTGGGCAGGATCGTTTATAAAATGGCAGCGGACAATTTAGTACCGGTAACGCTGGAGCTGGGTGGCAAAAGCCCCTGCATTGTTGAGAGCGATGCCAATATTAAAATTGCCGCCAAAAGAATCGCCATGACCAAGTTCAGCAACGCAGGGCAAATGTGTGTGGCACCGGATTATATATTAGTGCACCAATCAAAAAAAGAGGAGCTGCTGGCCGGGCTGAAAAAGACAATTGTGGATTTTTTTGGAGAAGATGCTTCGCAAAGCTATAACTACGGAAAGATCATTAGTGAGAAACAATTCGACCGCATCGCTAGTTATTTGAAAAACGGAACTGTTATTTACGGAGGCAATACCAATAAAGAGCGATTGTATATACAGCCCACATTGCTTGGCAATATACAACCCGGCGCACCGGTGATGAAAGATGAAATTTTCGGGCCGGTGCTTCCTGTAATTGCTTTTTCAACAATGGAGGAAGCATTGAAAATAATTGAACAAAATAAAAATCCCCTGTCTTTTTATGTATTCACATCTTCCAAAAACAAGGAAAAGAAGTGGATGGAAGCAGTTGCCTTTGGCGGCGGCTGCATCAACAATGCAAGCTGGCACCTGACCAACCCCAACCTGCCCTTTGGCGGAAGGGGTTTCAGCGGCACAGGGCAATATCATGGCAAAGCCTCGTTTGATACTTTCACCCATAAAAAGTCTATCATGAAAACACCCACCTGGATCGACCCTTCTATAAAATACCCTCCTTTTAAAGGAAAATTGAAACTGTTTAAATGGGTGATACGATGAAACTGTTCCGCAAAATATTTGTTGTATTGTTGCTGTTCATTATTGTTTTTGAATGTTATGCTTTTTATATAACCCGTAATGCTGTAAATATGAATACAAGGCAAAAAATACTGAAGGCTGCTTATCCTGCCCTGATGTGGTTTCAAAAGCTCGCCGGCAAAAATAAATCCGTACAAAATAACGGTAACGTACAACCGCTTGTTTCCTTCTATTCATTAAACGCCACTGCCATTGACGGAAGCCATTTTAATTTTTCATCGTTGCAGGGCAAAAAAGTTTTGATCGTCAACACAGCATCTGAATGTGGTTATACCGGGCAGTTTGATGAGCTGGAAGCATTATACCAGCAGTATAAACCCGGCCTGGAAATTATCGCTTTTCCTGCCAATGATTTTAAAGACCAGGAAAAAGGCAACGATACAGCAATAGCAGCCTTTTGTAAAAAGAACTATGGCGTGAGTTTTCCCGTTATGTCAAAAAGCAGCGTGATCATTTCTCCCGCTCAAAATGCTGTTTTCAAATGGCTTACCAGTCCCTCGTTCAATGGCTGGAACAGGCAGCAGCCGGAATGGAATTTTTCGAAATACCTGATAGATGAAAAAGGGCAATTAGTAAATTATTTTGCCACTGCGGTTTCGCCGCTATCAAAGGAGGTGAAGGAGGCAGTAGAAAGAAGATAAAAGGATACAGTCTCTTATTTTTTTATATATTGATCAATGAGGCAATAAAAATCGCCTCATTCAGGTGTAAAGCTGCTATATGAAAAAATCGTTAGTAAATGCGGGCATCCTTTGCTGCATTACAATTAAACTTTTTTAGATTCATTGTACAAGCCGAGAGAACTTAAAATTGAGAACCTT
Source organism: Bacteroidota bacterium (assembly GCA_048498115.1). Lineage (GTDB taxonomy): Bacteria > Bacteroidota > Bacteroidia > Chitinophagales > Chitinophagaceae > Ferruginibacter. The sequence goes on from JBEHYP010000094.1 coordinate 13,752, forward strand.
TTATTATTAAGCGCCTGAATTTCCAAACCCTTTTTGTGCAGAGCAATATTTTCCACGCCTCCAATGCTTCCCCCGTTTGTATCAATTGAAAAAAAAAGAAATTGCTTATTAATCGCTGCACCTGAATCAATCCATGAATATGTTGAGTTGTTCAGCAGTTTGTTTTCGTATTTAATTAAACTGTAAGAATCAACATCCAAAGCTGCTGTACCAAATTCCGTTGCCATGTATGGCGTGTTGCCTTCCAGGTGGTGCCATAAATGTATCCAGGGATAAGAACTTCTTTTCCAGACATAGCCACACAACAGGTTAAAAGTGGAAGAATAGATTGTTATCCATCCGATTTCGGATGTGGGATCAACTTCATAGGTAAAGAGATGATTTTTTAATTTGTTGCAGGTATTAATGTTAACCGTATTAAGATTATCATTAATTGCTAACGGCCAGCTTTGATATTTCATACCCGGCCTGTAATGTTTTTGATTAAATCCCTGCCCGGCATTACAATCAATTCGTAATTCATTATCTAAAAAGGGTGCTGTAAAAGTTGGATGCTGAACAATATTAAATACCCTGCCCAATGTATTGATATTATGTATGGATTCAGTTACCAGGAACAAAGCCTCATGCGGGTCCATTTGTATTGTTCTTGTTACGGATAGCCCTTCTTTTTTGCTCACAGCTTTCATCTGCAGTTCCAAATCTGAATGGTTTCCTGTTTGGTTCCAAAGTATATTGCAAAAGTCACCATGATTGGGAATACCTGATAATTTTTCTCCCAAAGAAGGCTCCCCCCACCTGCCAATACATGCAAAATGGCCTTTAAATACAGAACCGCACCTATTATTCCAGGGCATTTGCTTAAGACTATAACGAAAATTAAATGGATTCGTTTTTTTCCCCCGCATATACAAACCAATATAAGCTCCTCCAAATAAGTCAACAGTTAAAGAGCACTTTTGATTTTTTAGATTTCTTAATGTGTTTACAAAGGATAGTTTTATATCATTCATTATGTTATTTACAGTATATATTTTATTTACTCTCTATAAAAAATACATAACAGCCAGTATTCCATTCCTACTTTTTATAAATAAAAATTTTATACCTAGTGTTAGCTTTAGCAGAGAAGGAATACCAGTCCGAACCGGCTACTTTAATAAGCGTTGCATTCAACTTTGCATCTGTGGATTTCACAATTATTTTTTTATCCCCTTTATTTTTTATCCGGCACTGATACCTTCCTTTTCCCGGTATAATAAAAGCAGCATTTCCTGTTGCGTTTTCGAATTCAGCAGGCACTTCACAGTAAAACATAACATTTTCCTGAACAGGATGAAATAATAAAGAAGCAGCTTCAGGCAAAAGGGCAAAGCAGTAAGGGCTTTGGCTTACTCTTCCCGGCAGGTTGTGCAATCCGCTGGAATCCCATTCCAGATAGCCAAAGCCTTCTAATGGTATATAAGATTCACGCCTTATGTTTATCTTCCATTCCCTTGGAATACCTGTATAAATAATTGATTTATCAGGTAACAAAGGGGCTAATCCATCGGTGCCTGAAATACATTTCCATTTCGCCACGAACGTGCTGGCCCGGGTCGCCGAGCACCTGGGCGCGCCCCGGCT
>JBEHYP010000095.1:0-14849 GCA_048498115.1 Bacteroidota bacterium
CCTCGCAGGAGGAGGAACCTCCATTGCCGTCCCCATTATTGGAGCTGCCGCCATCCCCTCCGGGCCCGCCACTGCCACCAGGAGTACCGGGAGTATTCCCGCCACCGGCAGGATCTGTTCCCGTAGGCCCAAAAGGCCCGTCACCCCAGATGGTAACAGTTATGCACTTAACCGGAACAGCTACGCCTGAAATGCTGTCGGGAACAGCACCCTCAGCAGCATGAACTTCCATCTGTATCCTGAAACACAGCTGCTTGCTATACAAATAATCGCCTGTACTATCTGCCATCTTTACTTTACGGGGAACTGTGCCGGTATAAGGATGTGCTGTATCCGATACAAACAACTTAGGGTCTTTCAACTCAAACTCTTTAAAATCAAACACCTCCTTATCCATCTTCATTAACTGTGCAACGAAATTATCTGCAGTGATACCTGTAGAAGTGGTCCCATAAGGAAAAGCCGTATAACCATCCTTTTGATACAGGTACACCTCTACTGAAGTGCTATTTAACGATGCTGCAAGAAACCCGTTTACAGACTTTCCGCCATCCAGCACTAATGGTATCAGCACAACAGTATCGCTGCTGTTTTCCTTTTCATCACGGGCAGCCACACTGCCGGACTGCTGTCTTTGAGGGACATGCACTTCAGCCTTATCCCAGCGGGCATAGCCTTCATGCTGTACAAAGCGGCTGATAAAGCCGGTCATTTTATTCTGGCGTTCTAGCTCGGCCGCCACACGATGGGCCTGCGGGCTGGCATTAGGCGGCACAGCAAAAAAGCGTTCGGTTACGTTTTCATATGTCCTGTTTCCTGCAACATCAATCTTTCTGCAGGAATAAAAAGCAGCAAAAAATAATAAAAGGAATATTGCAACAGTGCCGGTTAAATAAAAAGAGATATTTTTTCTCATTAGTATTGATTTAATCTTACAAATAGGAATAATCAAATATACGAAATGTTGGTCGAACTACCAACATTTATTTTTAAATATCCTGTGATATTGTGCTGATAATTCTGCTATGAAGGAGAAGGATATCCGGCGGTTAAAAAAATTTGCAGCCCAGCTTATTAAGTTGCGGAAGAAAAAAGGGTTCAGCCAAAGAGAACTATCATCCCGTTGTGATGTTGATTATGGCAAAATCAGTAAATTGGAAAATAATAAAGCAAATCTAACTCTTACTACCTTAATTGAACTTGCAGAAGGATTGGAAGTGCACCCTAAAGAATTATTGAATATTGATTTCGATTAGATTGTAGGAAGCCTTTGATTTTATTCTGCCTCAGCCACTACTTCCTTCACCTCCGGTATCATCCTCTTCATCATTCCTTCAATGCCTGATTTTAATGTAATCATGGAGGAAGGGCAGCCGCTGCAGCTTCCCTGCAGCATCAGGTTTACCTTACCGTTTTCGTAGCTCTTAAATTGTATAGCGCCGCCATCCATTTCCACGGCCGGTTTTACATAATTTTCCAGCAATTCCTTAATGCGTTTTACCACGTCATCATCATCCTCGCTAATGGCATTGCTGCTTTCGGTTTTTAAAGTAACGATGGCTTCTTCATTGATCACCACTTTTCCTTCTTCCAGGTATTCCTTTAAAAACTGCTTGATGGTAGGGATAACATCCTGCCAGTCGTCAGCTTCGTTTGTTTTTGTAAGCGTAATAAAATTGCTGGCAATAAACACAGATTTTATAAAAGGAAAAGTAAACAGTTCCTGCGCCAGCGGCGAAGCCACTGCACTGGACTCGTCAGGAAAGTCTATGCTCTTGCCGGGGTACAATAATTTATTGGCCACAAATTTCATTGTTTCCGGGTTGGGGGTCATTTCAGTATATATGCTGATAATGGTGCTGCCTGTTTTTATCATAGCTCTGTTGATTAAATTGGTTACAAAATTAATAATTATGCCTCTTATTTTACTCTTTATGGCCCGGGCCGGGGCCGCCTGGTGGTTAATATTTCCAATTTCGGAAACCGGCAGTGCAGTTTCCAAAACTATTTTTATCTTTATTTAAAATTACAATTTTTTGGCGATAAGGTTTTTGATCCTTAATAGAACACACTGAAACTTTTGAAAACTTTAAATCCAGGTTTAATGAAATTAAAAATAATCGCCCTTGTACCCCTGCCGGTATTATTTACTATAACTGCTGATGCACAAAGGGTAAAGCGCAAAGGCACTACACCCATTGACATTTCAAAAGACAAAAGGCCGGGCGCCCGGAAAAATATAGATTTTACTATAGCTCAATTTGCCGGTAAATGGCAGGAAGTGTCCCGGAAAGACAAAAGCAATAATACCCCGCTTGATTTTACCGATACCATTTACCTTAATTTTATAAAAGACAATAAAGTGATTACCCGTGACGGGAACACCAGCAATATGGTGGGTGATGCCTACATTGAACCGGGTAATGAGCTGGTGGCGGCTGCGGATATTTACAATATTGTATCTGTGAGCGACAGCCAGGTGGTGCTTGATAACCAGGAAGGCTACCTCCATACGTTTAAAAAAACCAATGAGTTTTTTTATGAAACATTTGGAAAGAACGCTGTGAAGCAGGATGAATTTAAAGACCCGGTGCCGGTTACATTGGCTAATGTTTTGGGTAACTGGATGGTGTACAGGAAGGATGCAAGGCCGGGAGTGATTAACCCGCCAACGAATATTATCAATTACCTGAAAATAACCGACAGTACAGGCGAAAATACAGCCAGTGGAATTGTTACTTTTTATCAAACCGACAGATCAACCGAACTACCCTGTACGGTAAAAGTTACCAATGCAGGGCTGGATATCAGTGCAGGGGAATTTTTATGGTCGCTGTTTGTATATAAAGCAGATAAAAAGCAGCTGGTGTTTGGCGATGCGGCCGTGCTGCTGTACTATGCCAAAGCCTATTGACAATGTTTGGTGACGATACCTTTTACCTTGAACAACAAAAAGATCTTATGATTGAAACGATGCCCACTGATGCCGCCGGTAATTTGATTACCGATGAATACTTTAAATCCATACACCGCTTTCAGCTATTATCCATAGCTACCAAAGAGGGTATTTGGGAGTTTGATTTAAACACCCGCCAGTCTTTTTACAACGAGGGAATGGTTGACCTGCTTGGGTATACACCGGAGGAAATGGCCGACAATGAATCATGGTGGCGCAACAACCTTCACCCGCAGGATAAAAAAAGGGTAATAACAGAAGTAGACGAAATAATGGCCGGTACTAAATCCGTATGGTGGGGCAAATACCAGTTCAGGTGCAAAGACGGGAGCTATAAGCTGATTTTAGACAGGCTTTTTGTAGTGAGGGACAACAATGGAAAAACCCTCCGCCTTATCGGCACCATGCAGGACCTTACTGAAATAGATGCCCTGCAGCAGGATCTTGAAAAGATTCGCCAGCAGCACCACAGGGCAATGATTAAAGCTATCTTCCAGGCGGAAGAAAACGAAAGAAAGAACATCAGTGAAGAGCTGAACGAAAATATCAACCAGGCGCTGGCTGCCATCAATATGCACCTTTCGCAGGCCAAAGGCCACGTAACATCCAAAGGGCTGGTGTGGCTGCAGGAGGCACAGGGCTTATTGCTGGATTCCATTTCCGGCATCAGCGATATTGCCAAAAGGCTTTCGCCCGTAGTGCTGAAAGACCTGGGCCTTGAAACTGCTTTTACTGACCTGCTGAAGACGATCCAGCAAACAAGGGCTATTACTTACAGCATATATGTAGATGACAAGATAACGCAGCTTGCCAACTATGATGTGCAGACCGTAATGTACCGTATTGCCCAGGAGCAGCTTACCAATATTTTAAAACATTCGGCAGCCGGCAACGTACAGGTGGAAATTCATGCAATGGGAAAGAAAATAAAAATGACCATTGAAGATGATGGCATTGGCATTAACCTGAAAGCTATCCAGTATGGCAAAGGTTTCAGTAATATACAGGAAAAAACAGAAGCGATGAATGGCAGCTTTAACCTGGAAAGCGTGGAAGGGAAGCCGGGGTTTAAATTAGAAGTTATTCTTTAAGTAAGCAGAGTTGTTCTGAATGATAAAACAATTTAACCATATAGCAATTCAACAAGGAAATATTTAAAACGCATACAGCACCCCTGCCACGAGCTGGCACACAATCCCCAGCACCAATCCCCAATAAATTTCTTTTGGCCGGTGGTCGCTTACTATAAAGCGGCTGGTACATACGAGGCCGGCCAATATAAAAGCCGCAGACAAGGGTACTGTCACCAGCATAGTGTTTTGCAGCATAATAATCAAAAACAAACCAATGACACCTCCCATACCGATGGCATGCATGCTTATCTTAAAATAAATATTTGCAATGAGCGCTGCAGAAGAAGAAAGAAAAACAGCAAACGTAAATGACGTTAATATAACCGGAATTTCATGCTGGTTCCTGAATACAAGATAGCTCCAGAAAAAAAAGATGCCGCTGGCAATGTATGGTATTATCCTGTCCTGCTGTGTTTTAAGAAAAACGGATTGGATAAACCCCAGCCCTTTGAGCAATAAAACTGTAATTAACGGGAAAACAACCATGGTGTAAGCCACCCTTACCAGCAGCCATATTTTTTGCTGCAAACCATATCCAACAAAATAATTAGGGTGAATGAACTCCAGGAACCATGTAACATACAAGGGTATGAACAATGGATGAAAAATGTACGAGATAAGGTGGGCAAAAAACCTCACAATAGCCGGGTGTTTATTTTCTTCAGCTAGTTTGCCATTGGTTGTTATTAATAGTTCGGCCATTGAAGTTTAATTTGTTCTGATTCCCGTTGCCGGCTCTTTAGCTGGTGCCCGGATTGAAAATAAGAAACGGCCGGCGAAGAACAGGAAACATTTTTTTTTTACAGTTCTTTTCTCAGCCTTGCTACCGGGATAAACAACTGCTCCCTGTATTTGGCCACTGTTCTCCTGGCAATGTTATACCCTTTTTCCTGCAGCAGTTCAGTAAGCCTTTCATCGCTGAGGGGGTTTTTCTTGTCTTCTGCCTCAATAAGGTTACTCAGTATTTTTTTCACTTCCCTGGTGCTTACTTCCTCGCCACTGTCTGTTTGCAGGCTTTCGCTGAAGAAGAATTTAAGGCGGTAGGTGCCAAATTCTGTTTGCACAAACTTGCTGTTGGCCACACGGCTCACCGTGCTGATGTCAAGATTGGTTTTTTCGGCAATGTCTTTCAATATCATTGGCCGCAGTTCTGTATCATCACCGGTAAGGAAAAAGTTGTACTGGTAATTCATAATGGCTTCCATCGTGGTAAGCAGGGTATGCTGCCGCTGCTTGATGGCATCAATGAACCATTTGGCCGAATCAATTTTTTGTTTGATGAAAAGCACTGCTTCTTTCTGCCGCTTGTCCTTTTTACTGCCTTTGTCGTAATCTTTCAGCATTTCACGGTAGCCTTCACTAATGCGCAGGTCAGGGGCGTTTCGGCTGTTGAGGGTAAGCTCCAGTTTGCCTGCATTGTTCACAATAAAAAAGTCGGGAATTACATATCCTTCGCCTGCATTGTTATCACCAACAGTACCACCGGGCTTGGGATTCAGTTTTATTATCTGGTTGATGACGCCCCTTAACTGGTCATCTGTAATGCCAAGCCCGCGCTGTATTTTTTCGTAGTGCTTCTTGGTAAACTCGTCAAAGTACTTTTCCAGTATTTTAATGGCCAGCTCCACATGATCACCTTCTTCCACCCTTCTTTCCAGTTGTAGCAGCAAACATTCCTGCAGGTTTCTTGCACACACGCCGGGAGGATCAAATTTTTGTATCTGCAATACCAGTTTTTCTATTTCTTCCTCAGTGGTCTGTATATTCTGTCTAAAGGCAAGGTCATCTACAATGGCGCTTATATCACGGCGCAGGTAGCCGTCATCATCCAGGTTGCCAATAATCTGTTCTGCTACTTTCTGCTGGTGTTCATTCAGGTTAAGCTGGCCAAGCTGCTCCAGCATCAGCTCGTTAAAGCCTGTTTCTACCTTGTGGGGAATGGTTTTTTCTTCATCGGGATCGGGGTAGTTGTCGTCCCTCATTTTATAATCGGCAATGTCATCATCGCCTTCCTGCACATATTCGCTGATGTCTATATTGTCGTATTCATCTTCGCTGCCGTCCGGTTCAAATTCTTCTTCCCCTTCAAATTCATCGGCAGTGTCATTTTCAAATTCTTCTTTTTCTTCTTCATCGCCTGTTTCCAGGGCCGGGTTTTCTTCCAGCTCTTCCTTAATGCGTTCTTCCAGCAAAGCAGTAGGCACCTGCAGCAGCTTCATCAGCTGTATTTGCTGGGGCGATAATTTTTGTAATTGCTTTTGATATAATCCCTGGCTTAAGCTCACTCGGTATTGGTTTAATAGTTTTAAATTATACGGATCCTGTATTTTTTTTATTTTATCCTTTCTTCTTTAACGGGTAAAATAAACCTGCAGTTTTGTTAATGGGTAAAATTACATACAAAGCCATGTGAAAAGCGAATAAAAACCTTAAAATTTTCTCCTTTTGCATGATTTTTGTGGAAGAGAACGGTTTTTGTTGTATATTTATTTGATTATCAGCCTGTTGATGCCAAAAATTATAAAAATTAACGGCTTGCTTTAAGGAAGAGCTGCAGGGCTTTTAAAATAATTCAACCGTAAACTGTCGCTCCAGCCATTGGGATTGCTCTCAAAACTCTTGCTGCTGAAAAAAGCCATACCCTGTATATTGGGCGTTTTCCGGATGGCCTCTATTTGCTGCGGCAATAATTTTTTATCCCGCCATGCGGCATTGCTGCCTGCTTTATAAATACCAATACCGATATAGCATTGTTTTCCGTAAGTATGTTTGCCCCACCAGTCAAGCAGGGTATTAAAAGGCGCCTGCCTGTGGCTGAATTCCCAATATAGCTGCGGGGCTACATAATCTATCCAGCCGTTTTTAAGCCATAATAAAATATCTGCGTACAGGTTATCGTAATTGGAAAGTGAGCCATTGGTTTTGCTGCCATTCACTGCATCCCTGTCTGCATTGCGCCATACCCCAAAAGGGCTGATGCCGAATAAGCATTTGCTGTTTTCATTTTTGATAGCTGCATGAAGCATGGCAATAATGGAGTCGGTATTGCTGCGGCGCCAGTCTTCTCTGGTAAGGCTGTTGCCGTATTGCCGGTAAGCGGCATCATCAGGAAATTTTTTTCCTTCAACAGGGTAGGGATAAAAATAATCATCAAAATGTATGGCGTCAATATCGTACCTGCTCACTACATCTTTCACTACTTCCACCACATATCGTTGGGCTTCTTTGCTTCCCGGGTCAAAATATTTTTTGCCATCATAAGTGACGAACCATTCGGGGTGAAGGCGGGTGATATGAGTGGCTGAAACCAGATCAGCATTGGCATCAAAAGCGGCCCTGTAAGGGTTTATCCATGCATGGAATACCATATTGCGTTTATGCGTTTCCGTTATCATAAATGCCAGCGGATCGTAATAAGGTGAAGGCGGCTGTCCCTGCACGCCGGTGAGCCACTGGCTCCAGGGTTCGTATTGGGAAGGATAGAAGGCATCCGTACAGGGCCGTATCTGCACAATGAGCGCATTGATGCCGTTGCGCTGGTGCATATCGAGCAGCTTTATAAACTCTGTTTTTTGCGAATCGCTGCTGAAATTGCCTTTTGAAGGCCAGTCAATATTATCCACCGTAGCTACCCACACGCCCCTGAATTCCTTTGATGGCGCCTGGGCAAAGCATTTATTTAAGAAAGAAAAAATAAAAATGAAAGAAAAGGTATGGATGAAAGTGTATGATGATTTCATTAAAACAGGAAATAATATTTTATCAATGCTAACCGGTCTGACCTGCGGTACCGACCGGGTTACTGCCGTATTTTATCTAATAAATAATTCAATGTTTCGGCCTCTTCTTTGCTGAGGGGCATCATTATCTTTTCTATATCCGCTTCATATTCTTCCATCTTGAGCAGCAGCTTTTTTCCCTTGTCTGTAATAACTACATCCACCAGTCTTTTATCAGCCTTGCAAACTGTCTTTTTTGTCAGCCCCTTTGCCAGCAGGCGATCAACTATGCGGCTGGTATCGCTCATTTTATCCAGCATTCTTTCCCTTATCTGCAGGGTGGACAAAGGCGCTTCGCTGCCCCTTAATATCCGCAGGATATTGAACTGCTGCATGGTAAGGCCTTCCTTGTCAAGTATTGTTTTCAGTTGCTCTATTGTCCAGTTATAAGTAAATATCAAATTGATCAGCGCTTTTTGATATTCGCTTTTAAAGTTCCGTTGGTTAATATCTTTTTCAATGCCCATAGTGCTTACTTATTGGCAGGATTGACAAATTCATTGAGGTAGATTTTTACCAGCACTAAAAAATAGCTGATAAGCAAAGGGCCGAAGATGAGTCCCATGAAGCCAAACAGCTGTAATCCTACTATTACACCCAGTACCGTGATCATGGGATGCACATCGCCGATTTTCTTTAATAAACTTAACCGGGTGATATAATCCACATTGCCTGTGACCACCACACTATATATTAACAACCCGGTGGCTGCATAGTTGTGGTTAATGGAATAAAGATAGATAACGAGCGGCACCCATATTACCATAGTGCCCAGCAGGGGGAAAAAAGCAAACACGCCGGTGATAAAACCCCACATGCCCCAGTCTTTGATGCCGAATATCAAATACCCAATGGCGGCAAACACGCCCTGTACAAAGCAAATGACCGGTATGCCCAGTGCATTGGCCCTCACCATAGTGATGGTTTCACCGGCCAGCTTGTCTACATTTTCATGCTTTAACGGAATAAACTTCTGAAGATATTTTTCAATGAGTTTTCCGCCCGTTAAAAGATAATAGTACAGGAAAAACATCATAATAAGGTTGGTAAGCAGGTTGGCAGTGCTGTTGATAAAGATTGGAATAAAAGAGGAAATTTTTACTGCAATATTCTGGGCATTGGCAGCCGTCATTATTTTTTGATGCGTGAGCTTTTCGAGTTTGTTCACAAAAATTTCAAGACCCTGCACCAGTTCCTGCTGGTTGTTCAGCAGCGAATTTATTTTGGGTGAAATGAGCACGATTGAAAAATAGACCGGTACGGCAATAATAATAAGTGCGCAAAAGATGAATAAAAAAGCTGTGGCACTTTTAGGCCAGTTTTTGTTATCGGTAAGATGGTAATACCACTTACGGGTAAGGATATGGAGCGTAATGCCGCCTAATAAGCCCGGCAAAAAAATGTGAAGCTCCGTCACCAGCATGATGCCCAGGAAAAGAATGATCCCGAGCAATAATATCTGGCGCAGGTAATTGTTGAAAGTATTATTAGTCATTGTTAAACCTGGCTGTTTAATTTTCACATGGTTGCAGCTATTCACTCCATACGGAAACGCCTTCGCTGCAATTGGCACAAATATCAATATTCCTGCGGCTTTTCATTAGTTCTGCCCTGAATTGTTTATAATTATCATTGTGCCAGATTTCTTTAAAGCTCTGCATTTTTAAATTTCCCAGGCGGTGCATGGCATCCTTGTCAAAGCAGCAGGGCACCACCAGGCCATCCCAGGTAATTACATTGGCGTGCTGCAGCTTCCAGCAGCGGTTGGCCAGCTTGTTTTTGGCTTTGTAAGTGCCGTCAGGATTTTTTTTGTACCTGCTGAACTTTTCAATGGTAGGGATAAGGTTGTTAGGGTCGGTTTCATAATCATACACCTGCGCTGTTTTGAACCTCACCTCGTCCACACCTATTTCTTTAGCCAGCCGTTTTATATCTTCTATCTGGTGCTCATTGGGCTTTACCACTAAAAACTGGAAGAAAACAAAAGGGGTTTTACTTTTCAGCTCTTTTTTCCACTTCACAATATTTTTTGCGCCCTGTATTACTTTATCAAGATTGCCGCCCACCCGGTACTGGCGGTACACGTCCTGCGTGGTGCCGTCAATGGAAATGATCAGCCTGTCCAGCCCGCTTTCCACTGTCCGCTTTGCATTCTCATCAGTTAAATAATGCGCATTGGTGCTGGTGGCAGTGTATATTTTTTTTGAGGAGGCATATTTTACCATATCGAGAAAAGCAGGGTTCAGGTACGGCTCTCCCTGGAAATAAAAGATAAGATACAATAGCTCTTTGTGAATTTCATCAATGGTTTGGGTAAAAAAATCTTTTTGAAGCATACCGGTGGGCCTTGTAAAAGCCCTCAGGCCACTGGGGCATTCGGGGCAGCGCAGGTTACAGCTGGTAGTAGGCTCAAAGGAAATGGAAACAGGATAACCCCATTGAACAGGCTTGTTTATGAGCCTGCTGATATAAAAACTGCTCAATACTTTTACCCCGTTCCAAAAACGGGCAGGAGTAAGCTTGCTCAGCAAATTCAAACTGTCTGTTACATTTAACCCGGGCATTCAACAAAGTTAAGTGTAAGCGGGGTATCAGGATTACGTACCAGGAAATCAATCCGGAGCCGGTTTATATTAAATAATTGGTATGTGTTGAATTATTCGCAAATCTGTTGTAAATTTGGAGGATAAGGCGAAGCGGATGCTCCGCCACTTTTTTTGAATGTCGCTATGAAGACCAGATTGAAGGGCTGCTGAACCGGGCATAAACATTTATCCGAAAAAACCGCCAATATCCGCCTGCTATTCTTTAGTTAGAAAGCCCGGCAGGGTTTAATTGCACTTCAATTGCTGCTTTCCCCCTTATTTTTTATTGAAAACATTTAGTAAATGAAACATGCATTTATCACAAAGGCATAAGTGAACGTTTGTATATTTTGAAGATATTTTTACGAATATTATTTGCGCTGGCTTCCGTGATAGTACCCGTACTTTGTTTCGGTACCATTACCATTGATTCTGTTAAAACCACAGTAAGCACCTGTGCCAATAACGGCAGCATTACCGTGTATGCTGTTACCAACAAGCCCCTCCTGAATTACAGCATCGTTACAGGCCCGGTTGTGAGAACACAGCAATCAGGGAATACATTCAGTTCGCTGCCGGCCGGGATTTACGTGGTTAAAATAACAAATTCCATTTTGGAAACGGTATTGCAGACCGTGACGGTAACAGGCACTTATTTGCCGCCTGATATACTTCCTCAAAAAATAAACCCGGCCTGCATAGGCGCCAATAACGGAAAAATTATCGGGAATCTTATTCCCGGTACCGGCAGGGGGCCATATAAGTGGCAACTGGTAGCCCCTTCACCGGTGATTACAGCGCCGCAGGCCAGCGATACTTTCAGCAACCTGCCGGCCGGTAATTATACCATACAGGTTACTGATAGTTGTGATAACTTCCTCACTTATTCAGTTAATTTATCCGATCCTAATTCGCAATTAGCTTTTTATACTTATCCCATAATGGAGGTAGTAGGCTGTGATTCGATATTGATCACGACAGCCGTCAGGATACCATCAAGTATTGTAAGTCCTGCATTAATATACAAATACGTTACAAAAAATGGTATATATATACCCCTTCCGGGCACTATTAAGATTGACAGTTCCCGCATTAACCTGAGCCCTTCGGGAATACTAAGCTTTACGCAATTATTGCCTGGTGCCACTTATGGAGATACAGTAGCCACCACCATTTATAATGCCTGCGGTGACAGTATTGTTGCTGTAAATATTATTCCGCCGTTCAGATTTTCTCCGGGCTGCACTTACAGCAATTGTGGTGTGGAAGCTACGGTAACGTTTAACTATCTGCCCAATAGCCAATATTTGTACGGCCTGATGTTGCCTTTAAAATATGTAGTGAGAGATGTAATCACCAATGCAGTTATAGATTCAACCGTCTTATCCGGTAATCCCGGCCATCCTGTAAATAATATCCGGAATTCAGTTACTGTCCGAACTCCATTAACAATTGGCAAAACATATAATTTTTGGGCAAAGGACGGGTGCGGCAGGTTTTTCCAGCAAAATTATACCGTGCCGTCTTCTCCTGCACCTTATATCAGCTCAAAACAGGTTATAACAAGCGCTTGTATTGATTCAGTAGCGGGAACCATGAGGATAAGCGTATTTAATTTTTCAGGCACGCCCCGGCTTATTCTTTTATCGGGGCCGGCAAGATTAGGGAGCTCTAAACCGAAATACAGGTACACAGATACGTATACTTATCCTGATACCATTACCCCGGATAATACAAAACAGTTGTTTTATTTGTTAAACCTGGCCGCAGGAACTTACCGGTTTAAAGTAATCAACGATTGCGGGGCCGCTGTGTACGATTCTCTTATTGTTAAGCCCGCAGATTTGACGGATCTCAGTCACAATTCAGGGTATAAAAAAGGATGCCTTGGGCAATACCGTATTTTATACAAATTTTCTCATGGGGGAGCTTCTGTCAATGCCATGTCCAACAGTATAAGGGTCGTTGTTAAAAAATTACCCGCAGGAACTATTATAAGCGACCGGTCTTACAGTAATAATACGGCAAGCGATTCACTTCTTATTACTGCTACGGGTAAATATGAGATAAGTTATATTTTCAAAAACCTGGGCAAAGATCCGCTGGATGGCACTTTTGTAAATGACAGCCGTCATATATGCACCACTGTTCTTGATACTATTAACGTGGCTCCTTACCAAAGCCCAGCTATTCTGGATAACAATTCCATTACCTGCAGCAGTTCTATTAATATTGAAATATTACCGGACAGCACACGCGGAATACCTCCTTATAAATATGAAATTATTGCCGGTCCCCAAACCTTTCCCCAGCAGAACTCCAATATTTTTGCCGCTGCCACCGGGGGCGTATACACTGCCCGTATCTACGATGCCTGCGGAAACGCCGCCACCTCCAATATTACCGTAGATGCTTCTTCATTTTCACCCCTGGGTAAAATAAAGATTGGCTGCAGTGGTTTAAAGTTATTCTATACTTCGTCCCGGTTTTACAACTATGGCTGGGTAAGGCCCGGCAACCGGCTATACAATGGCGATACGCTTGTGCTTGACCCTGTTGATCCTGCGGATACGGGTACCTATAACGTGTACAAAGCGGTAAATGTAAACGGCTGTACTGATACTTTCTACACTTCTTTTCACCTGGAGCTTCCCGGCCAGTACAGCAGGTATGAAACAATATGCGAAGGAGACAGTATTGGGTTTGAAGGGAAAAAATACGGAACTGCCGGTATTTACCGGGATACGCTTATTGATGTTAACGGGTGCGACAGCGTTAATGTGCTGAACCTTTCCATCAATCCATACAAAAGAGATACACTGGATATTACAATTTGTGAAGGGCAGGGCTTTGCTATGGGAAGCAATAATTATTTTGCGCCCGGCACTTATACAGATACGTTGGCCACACCGGCCTGTGACAGCATCGTAGTATTGCATTTATCAGTAACGCCCTATAAAAGAGATACGCTGAACATCAGTATTTGTGAAGAGGAAAGCTTTACTGTAGGCAGCAACAGTTATTTTGTGTCCGGTACTTATTCTGATACATTAAGCACAGCAGGGTGCGACAGCATAGTAATATTGAACCTGCTTGTAAATCCCTATAAAAGGGATACGCTGAATATTGCGATATGTGAAGGGCAAAGTTTTACCGTGGGCAGCAGCAGTTATTCTTCGCAGGGATCTTATTCCGACACTCTTTCAACAGCAGGCTGCGACAGCATCGTGTTATTGAACTTGTCAGTGACGCCGTACAAAAGGAATACGCTGAATATTACGATATGTGAAGGGCAAAGCTATGCTGTAGGCAGCAGTAATTGTTTCCGGACCGGGGTATATGCTGATACCCTTTCCACAACGGGCTGCGACAGCATAGTGACATTGAACCTGCTGGTAAACCCTTATAAAAGGGATACGCTGAATGTTACTTTATGTGAAGGGCAAAGCTTTACCGTGGGCAGCAGCAATTACTCTCTGCCGGGCACTTATTCTGATACACTTTCCACGGCAGGCTGCGACAGCATTGTATTATTGAATTTGTCAGTAACGCCCTACAAAAGAGATACGCTGAACGTCAGTATTTGTGAAGAAGAAGGTTTTACCGTAGGTGACAATACTTACTTTGAGCCGGGCACTTATATTGATACCCTTTCCACAGCAGGTTGCGATAGTATTGTAGTACTGAGCCTGCAGGTGAATCCCTATAAAAGAGATACACTTGCTATCAGCATTTGTGAAGAAGAAAGCTTCATGGTAGGTGCTAACAGTTATTCTGTGACTGGCATCTATGCTGATACGCTTTCCACAGCAGGTTGCGATAGCATTGTAATATTGAATTTAACAGTGCATCCATACAAGCGGGACACGCTGAATATTACGATATGCGAAGGGCAAAGCTTTGCAGTAGGCAGCAGCCATTATTCCCTGCCAGGCACTTACGCTGATACGCTTTCCACAGCAGGTTGCGACAGCATAGTGACGTTGCACCTGTTGGTAAATCCATACAAAAGGGATACGCTCAATATCAGTATTTGCGAAGGAGGAAGCTATACTGTTGGCTTGAATAATTACACGCTGACAGGAAATTATGCAGATACATTCACCACTGCAGGCTGTGATAGTATTGTGCTGTTACATCTTCTTGTAAAGCCTTATAAAAGAGATACATTCAATATTGCCTTGTGTGAGGGGCAAAGTTTTACCGTGGGCAGCAATAATTATTCGGCAACGGGAATATACACTGATACCCTTTCTACAGCAGGCTGCGACAGTATTGTTGTGCTGAATTTATCGGTAAGTGCTTATAAAAGGACTTTTATTGACAGCACCATCTGTGAAGGGCAAACCATTACTATAGGTGCCGGCAGCTATTCGGAGGCCGGAAGATATGCCGA
>JBEHYP010000096.1:0-14693 GCA_048498115.1 Bacteroidota bacterium
TTAAAACGGCCGGCGCTGTGGATGCTTCCCGTATGCTTGAAGGCCGTGCGGCAGGTGTAACCGTACAAAACGTTTCCGGTACCTTTGGTGCAGCACCCCAAGTAAGGATACGTGGCGCCACTTCTATTAATGGTGATAACAAGCCATTGTGGGTTGTGGACGGTGTGGTGCTGGAAGACCTTGTAAATATTTCCAACGACCAGCTTTCAAGTGGTGACCCCACTACCCTGCTGGGCTCTTCTGTAGCCGGTATTAACGTAAACGATATTGAAACCTTTGATATTCTTAAAGACGCCGCTGCCACTGCATTGTACGGTGCAAGGGCGATGAATGGTGTGGTGGTAATTACCACTAAAAAAGGTAAATCAGGCAAACCTTCCATTGCTTATACCGGCAACTTCAGCACCCAGTTAAAACCGTCTTATGGTGATTATAATATTATGAACTCTGCCGAGCAAATGTCGGTAATGGCAGCTATGGAACGTAATGGTTACCTGCAGCCGCTTTCTGTTACCACGAGGTCAGACAATGGGGTATATGGTAAAATGTATGACATGATGGATGCCGATGACGAAGGTAACTTTGCCGTAATTAATACGCAGGAAGGCAGAAATGCCTTCCTGATGAGGTATGCAAAAGCCAATACAGACTGGTTTGACGTTTTGTTCCGTAATTCCTTAATCCAGGAACATTCCCTCAGTGTTTCTTCGGGTACTGATAAGGCACAGTCTTTCTTTTCTACCAGCTATTATCATGACAACGGATGGACCATTGCAGATAATGTTAAACGCTATACCCTTAATTTCCGCAATAACTATAATATCTCGGATAAACTCTCTGTAGGGTTTCTTACCACGGGCTCTTACCGCCAGCAAAGGGCGCCCGGCACCCTGAAACGTACAAGCAATGTATACCAGGGGCAATATGAAAGGGAATTTGACATTAACCCCTTTAGCTATGCCCTTAATACCAGCAGGGCTATGACAGCCTATGATGAAAACGGCGACCTGGAATATTTTAAGCGCAACTGGGCACCTTTCAACATCATTAATGAAACACAAAACAATTACATGAACATTGATGTAATTGACCTCAAGCTGCAGGGTGAACTTGGCTATAAATTCAATAAAAATTTCCGGTATGATTTTGTAGGGGCAATCCGCTATGTAAAATCAACCGTAGAACAAATTATCACGGAAAATTCCAACCTGGCGCAGGCCTACCGCCAAACCAGCAGGATTGGCCAAAGCGGCCCCAATTCTACTGTAATAGACGGGAATAAATACCTGTACCAGAACCCTGATGATCCCGATCCTACCAACAAAGTTGTGGTATTGCCTTATGGCGGTTTCTATAACGTAAACCAGGATAATTTTGTAAACTATGATATCCGCAACAGCATCACTTATAATACTACTATCGGCGAAAAGCACAGTATCAATATCCTGCTCGGCCAGCAGGTAAAGGCTACCGACAGGCAGGATTATTTTGCAGTGCACCCGGGTTACCAATATGATAATGGCGGGGTTGTAAACCCTTCTTACCTGTATTACAAAAAAACAATTGAAGCCAAGTTTGAAAATTTTGGTATGGGCAAAACCTACGACAGGTTTGCAGCCTTCTACCTGAACGGGCAATATACTTTTGATAAAAGATACAACGTATACGGCACTGTCCGTTATGACGGTTCCAACAAATTAGGCTCGTCCAAAACGGCCCGCTGGCTACCCACCTGGAGCTTTGGGGGATCATGGAATATTGATGAAGAAAATTTCATGAAAAATCAAAACTTCTTCAGTTATTTAAAGCTCAGGGGCAGCTATGGACTTACAGCCAGCTTAGGACCTGTTACCAACTCTGATGTTGTGCTTTTAAGCGCCATCCCCAACAGGACCCTGACGACTGAACGGGAAACAGTGTTACAAATTGCCGGCCTTAAAAATTCTGACCTTACCTGGGAAAAAAACCACCAGCTGGATATTGGCCTCGATGGAGGCATCCTGAACGGGCGCATTGAATATAGCTTTGACTGGTACAAAAGAAACAGCTTTGACCTTATCAGCATTATCAAAGGAACAGGCATTGGCGGGGAATATTTAAAGGCAATTAACTATGCCGATATGACGGCGCATGGTATAGATGTAATGCTGGGAGGCACTATCATTAAATCCAGGAACTGGAGCTGGAAAACCAATATCACCTTTGGCTACAACGTTAACAAAATAACCAACGCCAAAAACGACCCGATTATTTACGACCTCGTAAAACAGGAAGGCGGAAACATGGAAGGCTATCCTGTAAACAGCCTTTTCTCCCTGCACTTTACAGGGTTAGACTCCATTGCAGGCATTCCACATTTTATTAATGAATTCGGCGATACTGCAATAGGCGCTGATGTGCAATCAAACCACGTGGAAAACCTGGTTTATTCCGGGCAATTAGACCCCAAATATTCAGGCGGCTGGAACAATACTTTCAATTATAAAAATTTATCGCTGAATATATTTATCAGCTTCCAGGCCGGCAATGTAATAAGGCTGTATCCTTCTTTCAGAAGCTCTTACGGCGACTTAGACGCCATGCCAAAAGAATTTGCAGACAGCTGGCTGCAAAGCGGTGATGAAAAGGTTACCAATATCCCTTCCATCAGCGACCAGTATTATGAAATGCTGACAAACGGCAACAGCATATTCCCTTATAACGCTTATAATTATTCCGATGTGAGGGTAGCCAAAGGAGATTTTGTAAGGCTGAAAAGCGTGTCGCTCACGTATAATTTTACGCCGGCAACATTAAAGGGAGCGAGCTTTATAAAGACCCTGTCATTTACCGGGGCCATTGCTAATCCTTACCTGATTTATGCAGACAAAAAACTGCAGGGCCAGGATCCTGAATTTTATAATGCAGGCGGTGTGGCGCAACCAATACAGAAACAAGTTACGTTATCAATAAAAGCAGGTTTTTAAAAATTACATACATGAAAAAATTATTGATTATAGTTATTATTTCAATCCCTGTTTTATCAGGCTGTAATAAACTACTGGAAAAAGAACCGGATGCCAGGGCAAAATTAGATTCGCCTGTGAAAGTAGCCCAGTTGTTGGGTTCGGCATATCCGCAATCGAATTACCAGACTATGGCTGAATTACCTTCAGATAATGCAGATGATGCATACAAGCAGGAGCTGGATCAACCGGACTGGTTAAGGCTTACC
The DNA here is from genome assembly GCA_048498115.1 of Bacteroidota bacterium. Classification (GTDB taxonomy): domain Bacteria; phylum Bacteroidota; class Bacteroidia; order Chitinophagales; family Chitinophagaceae; genus Ferruginibacter. The sequence goes on from JBEHYP010000096.1 coordinate 3,215, forward strand.
CAAAACCTTTATACTTATAACGACAATACGGTAAACCCTACCCCGGAGGATACACCGGAAGGTTACTGGTTTGCCTGCTACCGTGCCATTGCAGCCTGTAACCTGGCGCTGCAGGCCATAGATAAAGTGCCTGCCGAACAGCAAAAAGAATACAAGGCTTCAAAAGGGGAAGCGCTGGTAGCAAGGGCGTATTCGCATTTTATGCTGGTTAATTTCTTTTCCAAGTTCTATGACCAAACCACTGCTTCTACTGACCTCGGCATCCCTTATGTAACCGAGCCTGAAGAAGTATCAGTTAAACAATATGATCGCAAAACAGTGCAGTATGTATATGACATGGTAGAAAAAGACCTGCATGAAGGCATGGCCTTGATTGACGATAATTCCTATACTGTTCCCAGCTTTCACTTTACTAAAAAAGCAGCTAATGCTTTTGCCGCAAGGTTTTATTTGTATAAAAAAGAGATGGACAGTGTAATTAAATACGCTACCGCCGCCATACCGGAAGGCTCTTTTAAAAATTACCTGCGGCCATGGAATACTTCTTACCAGGATTATCCGCTGAATGGGAATGGCAATTTGGGCCAGATGTATGAGGCAGATACCGATCCTGCCAACCTGCTGTTAGCTGAATCGCAAACCTGGTGGTTATACTTTTTTGGCCAGGGGCGTTTTGTTATGTCGCAAAGCCTTGTTGGTTATGCAAGCGGCACTGCGCATGTTGCCGATGGCGCCTGGCCTTACAGGGCAGTAAGCTTTGGACTAAGCGGCCACCAATTTATTCCTAAGATGGACCTTCAGTATTTTGTTGAAACATCCCTGGGAAGCGGCATCGGTACCAAATGGAATATGATAACCCTGTTTAGTGCAGAAGAGGTGCTGTTCAACCTGGCAGAAGCCCACCTGTACAAAGGAGAAAACCAGGCAGCAATTGACTTGCTGAATACTTATCTCAGCGCAAGGCTGATGGATTACAACCCCGCTGAAAATACAATTACAGAGGGAAGTATAGCAGCCTTTTACGCCACTCCTGACAATGTACCATTGTTAAAAGTGGAACCATTTTTTGCCCCAACTGCTTCCACCAAAGCAATACTTAATATTTTGCTGGATTACAAGCAGGTGGAATTTTTGCAGGAAGGCCTGCGCTGGTTTGATATATTAAGATATAAAATAGAAGTGAAACATTATGTGTACAAAGATCAGTTAAAACAGGAAACCCCGGATTCTATTATACTGGACGTGAACAATACCCACAGGGTTTTTGAGCTTCCTCCTTCCGTTCTCAGCCAGGGCGGGTTGCCGGGTAACAGGTAAAATAAAAAAACAAACAGAAATAAATGATTATGAAAAATATAAAAAAAATAAGTTACGTTCTTTTAGCTGTTTTTGCTGCCGCCTCCTGCAGAAAAGAGGATAAACTGGGTGATATAGGTACTATTCCCGGCCTTGGCGGTGATACCTGGGTTAAAGGGCCCATTGACAGTTTTGTTTATCAAAACCTGACACAGCCATTTAACATTGATATAGCATACAAATGGAACCAGTTTACAGTAGCGCAGTTAGATAAAAACATAGCACCCTGTAAAGAAGAAGTAGTAATACCTGTACTACAATCTGCCTTAATGAACGTATGGGCCAGGCCATACATTGCAGAAAAAGACAGCTTATTTTTAAAACAATATGCGCCCAAAACATTTGTGCTGGCGGGCAGCGCTGCCTATAATAATGATGGAACTGCTACACTGGGTGTGGCAGGCGGCGGCAGGCAAATCACTTTGTTCCAGCTAAATTATTTCAGGCCCCGAAGCGTGGAAGGCCATATTCCTTCAGATACAGTAATCCAGAAAGAAGTGTACCACACCATTCATCACGAATTCGGGCATATTTTTGACCAGGTACGCAAGCGCCCTGATGACTTTAACAAGGTAACACAAAGCGGCTATTCCGAGGACTGGATAAATATTTCAGATGCCGATGCACGGGAAAAGGGCTTTATCTCGGCTTATGCTTCAAGCGTGGCCACAGAAGACTGGGCCGAAATGATATCTTTCCTGCTGGTGGAAGGTGATGCAGGGTTTGCACAAATAGTAAATTCCATTTCAAGCGCCGACGGGAGGAATGCATTGTGGCAAAAGAGGCAGGTTATTATTGATTATATGCAGCAAACATGGAACCTTAATTTCGTAAGCCTGCAAACAAGGGTAAGGCAGGCAGTATTGAACGAATTTTAATTATTAAAGCAAGATAACATCAACATTATGAAAAAAATATCAGTCCTGTTACTATCAGCAATTGTTGTTTTTTCTGCATGCAGAAAAAAAACAGACAGGGTTTTTGATGAATCCTATGATGAAAGGATTAATAGTTCGCTGAGCAAATACCAATCGGTGTTAACCAGTGCACCCTACGGCTGGAAGGCAGTTATTACAACTAACCACGGCAACGGCGCCGCCTATTCCTTTTACATGAAATTTAATGATGGAAACGGGGTGACAATGGTATCTGATTTTGACAGCGCTTCCACTGCTACACCCAAGACCAGCAGCTACAGGCTGAGGCAGCAGCAGCAGCCAACCCTGGTATTTGACACCTATTCTTATGTGCACGTACTGGCCGATCCCAATGAAGCCGCAGTAATTTTATCTGATGTAAACCTCAGCCACGGAGGAGGATTTGGAACAGGCTTATTATCTGATTTTGAATTTATCCTTACCCCCGCAGGCACGGAAGGCGACACGCTAAAGCTTACCGGCAAAGCAAACGGCGCTACTTTAACGATGACAAAGGCAACAGAAGAAGAATCAAATGTGTTTTTAACCGGGCAGTGGGTTCTTTCAGACACTTATCTTAAATCCAGGCTTCTTACTTATTTTAAAAGAATGAATTTTAACGGTGTGGACTATGATATTTCAAACGATTCATATAATCGCACCATTACTTTCCAGTATGTAAAAAATGATTCGAACATACGGTACACCACGGGATATTATAATGCAACAGACGGCATAGGCTTATCCAGGCCCTTTGTAATTGATACAGTTGCAGGTACAAAAATTGATTACCTCAAAATACAAAGCTGGGATGCCGGTTCAAAAACTTTGACAGTACAAATCGGTTCCCAAACCACTACGGTTACCGAAACCATACTGCCTGTGCTCGTTGATAAACAAGCGCCGGGTACCTGGCATCATACTGCAGAAGTTACAGGCGGAAGATGGATAAATTCGGATGGCTTTCATGCCAATGGCGTGGATGACGGGTATGGGCTACGCTCGTTCACTTATAATGTAGGCGGCGAACCTTATGGATTTTATAATTTCTATTACCAGCTGGCCGGCAATGAAGATGTGATATACCCAATATTTATAAACTCTGCATTTACCGATGGCGGTATTTACCATGTAAGCTTTCTGCGGATTCCCCAGACAACTGCAAACGGCTATGTGCTTTTTAAAGAAGCGGCAAATGGTGCCCCCCCTACCTATAATCCATTCCCTACCAGTTCTTCCAATGCCTTAGGGGCAACAAGATCTGCCTTCTATGATTTAAGGGGCTATTACTTTGTGCAGATAAACTACAATTTATATGATATGGTTAAAGTAAGAGACGGGAAAGTATGGTTGCGCTGGGCTCTTGAGGAATAAATAACATTAGCTTCGATAAAAACGGCCATTCAACAATGGCCGTTTTTTATTTCCCCCTGTATCGCTTTCCCTTTTACTTTTACATTAAAATTGTAACAGTAATGAAAACAGCTTATATAACCGGCGGAAGCAAAGGCATAGGATACGGCATTGCAAAAACGCTTTTACAAAAAGGAATGAATGTTGCCATCACCGGCCGCAATAACGAAACGCTGCAGGAGGCGGCAGCTTCATTGAGCACCGGCACTTCAGGAATACTGGCGCTGCAGTCAGACGTAAGCTCTTTGGCAGCAGAAACAAAGGCAGTTAAAGCCACCCTTGAGCATTTCGGCAAAATAGATGTGCTGGTAGCCAATGCCGGCGTTGGGCATTTTGCCTCCATAGAAGACTTATCCGAAACAGACTGGAAAGAAATGATTGATACCAACCTTACCGGTGTTTTCAATACCGTAAAAGCCGGTATTGATGCGCTAAAGCAAAGCAAAGGCTATATCATTACTATTGCCAGCCTTGCCGGCACTAACTTTTTTGCCAACGGTTCTGGTTATAATGCCAGTAAATTTGGCGTGGTAGGCTTTACGCAGGCCATTATGCTCGACCTGCGCAAATACGGCATCAAGGTAACTACTATAATGCCCGGCTCTGTCGCCACCCATTTTAATAACCATGAGCCCAATGCAGCCGATGCATGGAAAATACAACCTGAAGATATCGGGGAAATAGTGGCTGATCTTTTACAAATGCCCCCACGCACTTTGCCCAGTAAGATCGAAGTGAGGCCATCTATGCCCCGGTAAAAAGAAAGTGCTGCTGGATATGTAAAGAGAAAAGCAGGTTAGCAGCAGTTTGTAAAGGAAAAATTTACCAGCAGTTGTGCAAATAGTTCTACAAAAGCTTACCGTACCGGCAATATCAAATTATTGGCACAATGTTTTAGGTGTATGGAGTATCATCCGTTTTATTAATCATTAAAAAGTACAACTATGACAACAGGAAAATTAATTGCCGGTATTGCTGCCGGGGCTGTAGTTGCGTTGCTTTCCATTCCAAAAACAAGGAAAATGATCACCTGCTCCCTGTCTGATTTTGCAGATTCTGTAAAAAGCCATGTAGGGCATTCTAACAATAATAGCGCTAAAAGAAAAAGTTTGGCTGTGAGTTAAATTCTTGCAGATAATCCGTACCCCGTCTCAATAACCCTTCCTGTTGCAGGAAGGGTTATTCTTTTTACCGGTATCGGTTCTTTTACAGCATTAGAGAAAATATTTGCAGAAATAAAACACGGGCTGGTTTTTTGGCATGCAATTTTAGTCGTTTATAATAAAACGTATTGCAATGATTTTACTGGAAGAATATATTGACCTGAAGATTGTACATTACGGCACACTGATGCAATTTGATATACTGAAAAGGCTTTCAGATAATGGTGTGATAAGTTTTAAAGTACTTTATAATAATGAGTATGTGTACACCCTGGTAACAAGGAATGACCCCGTTTTTTTCGGGCTGGAGCTTTCGGCAACAGACAGCGAGCTGCTTGCAGGTATTGACAGGGAATTGTATGCAAAGATCGTAGTATCGCTGTACGCGGTTTTCCTTAATGAAGAGCCATCGTGACTTACTACATTTAAAAATCATTTTATGAACCGTGAAGAACTGCAAAACAGGCACAGGGAATCGCTTATAAGTTTTGAGGCCTACCTCTCCCGTAAAAAGCTTGACCGGGAGAATGCTGAAAAAATACAGCAGGCAAAAAAAGAATGGGAATTTGCATGGACCAGGTTAATGGAAACATTATTGACCCTTGAACGCCTTGAAATTTAACGCACCTTATTTAAAATTAAAACAGTCACAATACCAAGATACTTCTACTCCACATCTTAATTACTTTTTGTTCAACATTAAAATTGTGACAATGGAAAAGAATATGCAAAAAACAGTGGAAGTATTGAATGATCTTATAAAGATTAATAATGCCCGGATTGCTGCCTACCAGGTTGCCGGCAGCTATTTAAAAAGCGGGGATGCTGACCTGAAAAACATTTTCAGCGATAACATAAAAAAAAGCCGGTCGTTTATTGTAAAGCTGGAAACTGAGCTGTCAGAATATGGCGGCGCTGCAACAGCCGGGCAGGTGCGCAACACCTCCATAGATACACCCTCATCTTTTGCCGGCGGCAACAGGGAAAAAATTGTAGGTTATTGTGAGCAGGAAGAGAAAAAGGTACGGGAAGTATATGATGATGCACTGGAAGAAACAGGCATTCCCCCAACCACCGTATCGCTGATATTGGTACAAAGGTTCGAATTGAGAGATGCCGGCGCCTTTCTTAAAGACCTGCGGAGTGAAAGCAGCTTTTCTCCTGCGTAAGGAAACACTTTACCTGTTAAGGTTGCCCGGATGACGAAATACAATCCCCGTATTGACGTTCATCATTTGCAGGCTGCCCGGGCTGGCGCAATTTTGTATAACATTTTTAAATTATTGAGTTATGCAAGATGCTATTTCACATCACAAGGTTCCTGCCCTGGTGCAGCAGTATTATACCAATACCAGGAGTAAAAGTATTGCCCGTCAATTCTACGAATGGTGCGATAAGCAGGAAAAAGAAAGGTTTCTATGGACAGGTATTTCACTGATGGGTTATATTGGCACACTCATCCCCCTGGCCTTGCTTGCTGTTGTATTTTCCGGTAACAACTTTATGTTGTGGATAATCATAAGCGCCACTGCTCCTGTGATCTTAACGGTAAACCTGGCGGCCCTGCCCACTAAAGTTATCCTGCCGGTGCTGTTCAGCGTAGTTTTTATTAACCTTATGGTAATATTATACTGTATCAGTTTATTGCTGGCCGGGGTAAATTGATAGCTTGTTCAGGATTTTATTCTTACTTTGAGAATATAATTGCAGGAATGGACACCAGTAAAACCGAATTCAATTCCACTGAGAATACTGTACAGTTTGAAGCATTATTCGATCATGCTACCATTGGTATTATTGTAACTGACAACCGGGGCAGAATCATCAACTTCAATCCCTTTGCCCAGTCACAATTTGGATATACAAAAGCGGAGGTGACGGGCAACAGCATTGAAATGCTGCTGCCTGAAAATTTCAGGCATTCCCATGTAAAAATGCGGAACCATTTTTATGAGCACCCTTCGCCGCGCCGCATGGGAGAAGGCAGGGATTTGTTTGCCCAAAAAAAAGACGGCACCAGATTCCCGGTGGAGATCAGCCTCAGCTTTTACCACAGCAGGAACGAAGTGTATGTAATTGCATTTGTAATTGATATCAGCGTGAGAAAAAAGAGTGAAGCCATTGTACTGAACCAGCGGGACGAGCTGGAAAGGATAACAAAAGAAATATCCCATCTGAACGAAGAGCTGGAACAAAAAGTGGACGCCCGTACTACCATGCTGAAAGAAACGCTGAACCAGCTGGAAAATTCAAGGGAAGAATTAAGCCGGGCGCTGGAAAATGAAAAAAATCTCAACGAATTAAAATCAAGGTTTGTCACCACAGCCTCTCATGAGTTCAGGACCCCCCTGAGCACCATTCTCTCCTCTGCATTTCTGCTGGAGAAATACAATGATACCAACGAAGTAGAAAAAAGAAAAAAACACCTGCGCCACATCAAAGATGCAGTGGCCGACATGAAAAACATACTGGAAGATTTCCTGTCACTGGGCAAACTGGAAGAAGGGCTTGTAAGCACCAACCGCACCATCATACCTGCCGCAGATTTTATCAGTGATATACAAAATATCATTGAAGAAACAAGGCCGCTCTGCAAAAAAGAGCAACAGATAGCGCTGCTGCATACCGGCAGCTTCCCCGTAAATATTGACAGGCATATTTTCCGCAATATCCTGCTCAACCTTATTTCCAATGCCATTAAATTTTCGCCGGAAAGCTCTACAATACAGGTGGAATGCAGGATGGAAAAAGACCAATTAACAGTTACCGTTAAAGACGAGGGCATCGGCATTTCAGAAGAAGACCAGCAGCATTTGTTCAAGCGTTTCTTCCGTGCAAAAAATGCCACCAATATACAGGGCACCGGGCTGGGCCTGCATATCATCAGCAAGTACCTTGAGCTGCTGGACGGCACCATACAGTTAAAAAGCGAATTGAACCACGGCACCACTTTCACTATTATTATACCTTTCAAATGATCAAAAGATGAAAACCATTTTAGTAATAGAAGACAACCAGAGTGTAAGAGAAAACATTGAAGAGATACTTGAATTATCCGGTTATACAGTTCTCTCGGCAGCAGAAGGAAAGACCGGCGTGGAAATAGCCCTGAAGGAAAAGCCCGACCTGGTGGTTTGCGACATTATGATGCCGGTGCTGGACGGGTACGGCGTACTCCATTTATTAAACAAGCACAATGAAACGTACGGAACACCTTTTATATTCCTCACGGCAAAATCAGAGAAAGCCGATTTCAGGAAAGGAATGGAAATGGGAGCTGACGATTATATCACCAAGCCTTTTGACGGCATTGAGCTCCTGAACGCCATTGAAATACGGCTGAAGAAAAGTGAAGCGCTGAAAAGCCAGGCGGATGAACCGGTTGATGCATTCATCAGCAACGCTGCAGCCATCAAAAACCTTACACTGGTATCAGATGAAAAAGAGGTAGCAAGCTTTGCAAAAAAGCAAAAGGTATATACCGAAGGCCGCCGGCCGCATGCGGTATATTATATCATCAGCGGAAAGGTAAAAACATATATGATCAATGATGATGGCAAAGAATTCATTACAGATATTTACAGCAAAGGGGATTTTTTTGGATACAACGTGATAATTGAAGACGGCAATTATACTGACAATGCAGATACGCTGGAAGACACCGAGCTGATGCTGATACCGAGGGAAGATTTTTTAACCCTGTTCACCAACGATGCGCAGGTTTCAAAACAGTTCATCAGCCTGATCACAAAGAACGTACTGGATAAAGAAGAAGCGCTGGTGAACATGGCTTATAATTCCTTACGGAAAAAAGTGGCCTACGGCCTTATACGGGTGCTGGAAAAATACCGCAGTGATAAAGCAGACAATACTATTGCAGAGCTTTCAAGGGAAAACCTGGCACAGGTGATTGGCGTAGCCACAGAATCATTGATACGCACCCTCGCCGATTTTAAAACAGAGAAGCTCATCAGCCTTGAACCTTCAAAGATCATTATCCTGAACGAAAAAAAATTAAGGGACCTGCCATTTTGATAACAGTACCGGTTATCCGGGTACTATTCAGTTTCCTGCCCTGTTTGATTTTGTTCGCCTATATAATCCACAACCGAAGTATTGGTAACAGGCTTTTTGCCGGTGGCAAAAGCGCTTATCTGTTCACCTTCTTTATTTTGCTTGTCCAGGGTCCAGCTGTCAGTCAGCGTTGTTTCGATCCATACATTGCCTGATTGCCGGAATACCTGTCCGTCAATCCCAAACAGTTTCTTTAATTCGCTTTCCAACTCTGATACGGTTTGTTCCCTGCCGGCATTGATAAGTATATTATCCCAGCTCCCGGTTAGCGCCTCAACAGGTTCACCGGGCAGCATAAATACGTCCATGCCCTTTACTCTTGCATTGGCATTTTTTCTCAAAAACTCAATCTTTAAAAAAGGATAATAAGCGTTGAACTGCTTCTGTATATCCCCTATTTTGCTCCCCCGGTCAATGCGTATGGTCATGTTATTTTCAATTTATTAGGCAAATCTATACCATAGCATAAGCCGTATCGGTAATCACTGTCATACTTCAGCATGAGTTTTGTCAGCGGGTACGGATGCGATCCTGTTTAGCTTCGCCGGAAAATAAGACACCATGACGGGAGAATTAAATGAACACCAGATCAATAACCTGCTTTTGAGCCAGGTAGTAGGGCGCATAGCCTGCTGTAGTAAAGAACAGCCTTATATCGTGCCGGTAACCTATGCCTTTGATGGGATATATATTTACGGGCAAACCAACGAAGGGAAAAAACTTGACATACTCCGCAATAACAGGAACGTGTGCTTTGAAGCGGATGCCATGATAAATATGCAGAACTGGCAAAGCGTAATAGTATATGGCAGCTTTGAAGAACTAAAGGGTAAAGAACTGGAGAAAGCAAGAGAAATATTCCACAACCGCATTTTCCCTTTAATGACGAGCAGCACTGTTCATAAGCATGAGCACGCCACTTCTTCTGTAGTAGACGACAGCACCCGTGTTAAGTATGTAATGTACAGGATAAAGATAAAAAGCAAGACAGGCCGGTTTGAAAGGCAATAAAAATTAAAGGGAAGTAAACAACTTCCCTTTTTCATTACTGCTAAAGCATCTCACATTTATTCATGCAATGCCAGCAGAGCAACATGTGTGTGCAAAGCCAGTTGCTTTGTATGGCTCTTATGCGCCAGGCTGTCAACCAGCCCGTAGTGCCCCGGCATCACAATCAATAAATCAATACCGTTTTGCTCAACAAAAGTGGAAATGCCTGATTCAAAGTTTTTCCCGGCAACAAAATGAAAATGAGGATCCAGCGATTTAAGCTCTTCGTGCAGCACACCCGCCTGGAAAACAGCTTCAGGGTTATATTCATCTTCCCTGCCGGAGTTAATGATATACAGTGCCGCGTTAAAATCTGTTACCAGCGCTTTTATTTTACTTATTGCTTCGGGGCTGATGTCGTCATCAAGCCCGCTTGCCAGCGCAATTTTTCTTATACCGGAAAAAGTTACGCCTTTGGGCACGGCGATAAGCGGCCATTGCAGGTGCTTCATGGCAAAAACCGTATGCCCGCCAAAAAAGAACCTTTCTGCAGCCGTGGTTCCCTGGCTGCCTACTACCACGGCGTAGGGCTGCGAATCGGCGCACACATCTTTCAATTCACTGAAGAAGGAACCTTCCCTTACTTCTGTTTGTATATCCACTTTGTTTACTGTCCGCAGCATTAAATCAGTTTTCAGCCGGGACAGTTCTTTGGTGGCACCTGCCACCGCGGTATTGATATCATAAATAACCGGCACTTCAGATATGCTTACCGGCAATTGGTAGCAATGTAATAAAACCAGGTTTGCTTTTACAGCCAGCGCCATATCTGCAGCATATTGTACCGCATTGGTGGCTGTGGAAGAAAAATCGGTTGCAACAATTATTGTTTTCATCATTTTGTTATTATCAGTAATAAAATAGTAATGCATTTTTTTCATAATCCCTGAGCATACCGGCATCTGTAAATTCAACTCTCTACCCCAGCAGCGCTTTCGGGCACATCGTTTACAGCACCTTTATATAAAAACCATCATAAATGCCATTTGGTTCAGTCGCAATGCTTCGGGGCAAAATATTTTTACAGCCCGCAATACTCATTTTTCAGCAAACATCCTTTTATATATTGTCACTCCTGCACATTACAACAACTTTTTCGAAACTACTTTCCGGGCAAATGTTAAGAAATGACGGCAGCCACACTCCTGTTGATCTTACTTATTTTTTAAACAGGTGTACGAATTTATCACCCAATTTACCGGCAAACTTTTGCGCTAACAGCGAAGCGGCAAGCATCAAAATATCACCTGCGATATTACCGCCCGGGATCCTGCTGCCTGTTGCCCTTTCTGCATCTTTATTATTGCCTGAATTATCAAAAATGCCGGGCACTGCATTTTGCTTAATGGAATGCCAGTGATATTTTATGTCGTCTTCCAAACCTGCACAGCGGGCCGCCAGCCTTTTCTTTTCCTCTTTCAGTTGTTTGATGCTTTTAATCTTCTTCATCGTCAAATAATTGTTTTAGTAAAGCATTCATTACAGGCAATTGAATGATCCGTTTCT
>JBEHYP010000097.1:0-14673 GCA_048498115.1 Bacteroidota bacterium
ACAATGCTCTTCACTTTTTTTGTGGGGAAATCGTCATTCTTCGGGTCCATATAGCGCAAGAAATACCAACTGCTTCCTGCATAGCCGGGCATGGTGTTCGTTTCCAATTCCTGCGCCACCCATTCCGGTATGTTTGCCAGCGGGCCTTGTGCATCCGGGCCGGGGCCGTATTTATCTACATGCGGCAGTTCCAATGGCAGATCGCCTTTCCATTCCCTTGCAATATTGTCTTTCCATGTAATGGGGAATGGCTCGCCCCAATAACGCTGGCGGCTAAACGCAGCATCCCTCATTTTATAATTCACCTTTTTAGTGCCGATGCCCAGCTCTTCCAATCTGTTCACTACCACATCCATTGCTTCTTTCATCAGCATGCCGTTCAAAAAATCGCTGTTTTCTAAAATCGCCTCTTTCGTAGGATTAGCTTCTTCGCCGTTAAAATGGCTGCCAATGATATTGGTAATGGGAATATTAAAATGTTTTGCAAACTTGAAATCCCTTTCATCGCCGCAGGGCACCGCCATGATAGCGCCGGTGCCGTAGCCTGCCAGCACATATTCGCTTATCCAGATGGGAATTTCACGGCCATTAAAAGGATTAACGGCATAAGCGCCGGTAAAGCAGCCGGTAATTTTTTTCTCCGCCATGCGTTCCACTTCGCTGCGGCTTTTTACATAGGCGATGTATTCATCTACTGCCTGTGATTGTTCCGGTGATTTTATTTCATTGATCAGCTCCAGCTCCGGCGCTACCACCATAAAGTCAACGCCGAAAATGGTGTCGGGTCTTGTGGTATAAACCCTCACCCCTGCCTCTCCCCCCCCTTGCAAGGGAGAGGGAGAGGCAGGGGTCTTTCTCTGATGGTCATTTGCGCCGGCTTCATCCTCCGTTTCTTTTTTCAACTTTGCGGAGATTTTTTTTAATTCATCAGCTTTTGCTTTAATTAGTTTTAACACATTGTCTAAACCGCCAAGCACCTCTTCATTTGTAAAACGCAATGTTGTAAAACCAATTTCTTTTAACCTTGCATCTCTTGCATTATCCAATGCCTTTTGTTCTTCATTTGTATGATAACCGCCATCAACTTCTATTATCAACCATACATCGAGGCAAATGAAATCGGCAATGTAATTTTCAATTGGGTGTTGCCGCCTGAATTTATATTCAATGCTCCTGGCCTTCAAGGCATTCCATAAAACATTTTCCGCCTCTGTTGGATTTTTCCGATTAGTTTTTGCATTTTCAAAACTTGCATGGACATCTACTTTATATTTTGCATAACCGTGCCCGGGAAAATTCTCCTCCATATTCTTCGCTTCAATCTCCTCCTTTTCCTCTCCCCTGCGGGGAGAGATAGAGAGGGGGAATGCAATTTCTGCTCCCACGCTTTTCCCGATCCAGTTCGTCTGCATATCTTTCATTGCTTCGCTGAACTCAATACGGCTCAATCCTTCCAGTAACCTGTCTGCATATTCTGTGATCCTCAAATACCATTGGCGTAATTTCTTTTTTACCACTGGATAACCGCCACGTTCGCTTACGCCGTTCACCACTTCATCATTGGCCAGTACGGTTCCTAATACTTCACACCAGTTCACTTCACCATAACCGCAGTAGGCAAGGCGGCAATCCATCAATATGCTTTGCTGCGTTGCTTCATCGTAAGCATTCCATTCATCGGCAGTAAATGGTTTAAGGTTTAAGGTATAAGGTTTAAGGTTGCCTTCAGTTTCAAACTTCTTTATTAATTCAGCAATAGGCTTCGCTTTGTTCTCTTTCCTGTCGTAATAAGAATTGAACAATTGCAAAAAGATCCACTGTGTCCATTTGTAATAGGAAGGATCGCTGGTACGCACTTCCCTGTCCCAGTCGTAGCAAAAACCAATTTTGTCTAACTGGCTTTTGAAAGTGGCGATATTTTTCTTCGTTGTTTCTGCCGGGTGCTGGCCCGTTTCAATAGCGTATTGTTCCGCCGGCAGGCCAAAGCTGTCAAAACCCATCGGGTGCAGCACATTAAAACCTTTCAGCCTTTTATAACGGCTGTAAATATCCGAAGCGATATAGCCCAGAGGGTGGCCCACATGCAGCCCTGCCCCGCTTGGATAAGGGAACATATCCAATACATAATACTTTGGCTTATCCGAAGTATTAGAAACTTTATAAGTATTTGTTTGCTTCCAGTGCTCCTGCCATTTTTTTTCAATCTCGTTAAACCTGTATTCCATTATTGCTTTTTTAACATTCCTTCATCAAATATTACCTGCTAAAAAAATATATTTGATCCTGTTTTGATGTTGCCAAAAGTACAGCAAAGCAGCTAAAAACCTTTACTTTTGCGGATAGGGGTTGTTATAAATAAGGGTTAATACGATTGTATGATTGATATGATTGAAAAGACATTTGCCTGAAAGAAACTTAATCATACAAATCATATCAGGCATCTAAAATCACTATTAAAACCATCATCAAAACCATCATCAAAACCTAATCATCATCTATGTCATTATACGGAAAAACGGTTTCGGCCAAACGCAGCAAGCCCTCGTATGTGTTAGCGATTGTGGGGGTGGGGCTGGTATTATTCCTTTTCGGCGTGGTAGGCTGGTTTTTCCTGAACCTTAAAAAGTCAGGCGAACTGTTCAGGGAAAATATACAGGTACATGCATGGATAGCCCCGGCAGCAAAAAAGAAACAGGTTGATTCACTGCAGCAATATATTGCCGCCCTGCCGTATGTAAAATCTGCAGAATATATTACCAAAGAAAAAGCCGCTGAAAAATGGAATACAGAAAATGACAGCACGTGGAAGGTGTTTATTGCCAATAACCCGTTGCCCGAAAGTATTGACTTTTACCTCAGGAGCAGTTATATGGATAAGGACAGCCTTGCGAAGCTGGAAAATGACCTGGTGGCCAATTTTGGCGGCGTAATGTCAGAATTCCAATACCCGAAAGAAACAGTGAGCTATGTAAGCTCTTACACCAAATACATTGCAGGCGGCTTATTGTTATTTGCCATCCTGCTGTCTGCTATTGTAATTGTATCTATTGACAATACCATCAGGCTGGCCATGTACAGCAACCGTTTTTTAATTAAAACCATGCAAATGGTGGGCGCTACCAGGGGCTTTATCATCAGGCCGCTGAATATAAGGGCTATCATCAATGGCTTTATATCAGCCTGCCTGGCAATAGCAGCAGTATTTGGGTTTATTTTTTTAATTGAAAACTCTGTTCCCTGGCTGAGACAATTGAGAGATGCGAAGAATGCCAGCATTATAGTAATTGGCATCCTCGTACTCGGCGTCACCATATCATGGGTAAGCACACACCGGTCGGTATTAAAATACCTGCGGATGAAATTGGACGACCTGTATTAACGTGGTTTCGTTATAATTACTTTTATTTGTATTTAAATTTTTGAACCATGGCGAATGTAAAAAAACAAAGCCCTGTAGCAGCCCCTCCACTTTTTACCAAAGATAATTACAGGTGGATGCTGATAGGCATAGCGGTAATGGCAATCGGCTTTTTCCTGATGGCAGGCGGCAAAAGCGCCGATCCAACAAAATTTAATGATAACGAAGTGTACAGCACTACGAGGATCACCATTGCACCGGTACTGATTATTGCAGGCTTTATCATAGAAATTTTTGCTATTATGAAGAAGCCCAAGGCAGAATAAATTTTTTGATCCATTATATTTTAACAATGCGATGTAACAGCACGTCGCATTTTTATTTTCATTGTATTGTATGAGCACATTTGAATCGGTTATCATTGCCATCGTGGAGGGCCTTACGGAGTTTTTGCCAATATCATCCACCGGCCACATGATCATAACAGAAAAAATACTGGGGCTGGCAGAAACAGGTTTTGTAAAAGCTTTTACCGTTGCTATACAAC
The DNA here is from genome assembly GCA_048498115.1 of Bacteroidota bacterium. Classification (GTDB taxonomy): domain Bacteria; phylum Bacteroidota; class Bacteroidia; order Chitinophagales; family Chitinophagaceae; genus Ferruginibacter. The sequence continues at coordinate 3,906 of JBEHYP010000097.1, forward strand.
TGGGTGCTATCTTGGCTGTGGTAGTGTTATACTGGAAAAAATTTTTTGACTTTAAAAAATGGCAATTTTACGCCAGGCTGGCTATGGCAGTAGTGCCTGCGCTTGTTTTTGGTTTTTTATTTTCAAATAAAATTGATGCCTTGCTGGAAAGCGCCTTAACGGTTGCCGTTACAATGGTGGCAGGCGGCGTTATCCTGTTGTTTGCAGATAACTGGTTTAACAGATCAGCAATTGAATCAGAAGAAAAAATATCTTTCCCCAAAGCTGTTATCATCGGTATATGGCAATGCCTTGCAATGATACCCGGCGTAAGCAGGAGCGCCGCTTCCATTATCGGCGGCATGCAGCAGGGACTGACCCGTAGCGCTGCGGCTGAATTTTCATTTTTCCTGGCGGTGCCGACAATGTTGGCAGCCACGGGGTACAAATTATTAAAATACCATTCAGAAACCGGCGGCTTTTCTTCTGAAGAACTAAAGCTGCTGGCGGTTGGCAATGTTGTAGCGTTTATCGTGGCAATGCTGGCGATTAAATTCTTTATTGGGTTTCTCCAAAAACATGGCTTTAAGGTGTGGGGCTATTACCGTATCATTGTTGGTGTAATCCTTTTGCTGCTTATCTGGAAAGGCATTATCAGTTAACCGGGCAGGCCGGGCCGCTTTGTTTTTGCATTCAGTTTTAAATGCTTATTTTCATCCCGGTAAACAACCTTGAATGCAAACAGCTTCCAAGAAAGTAATTAACGGGTGGGCCATGTACGACTGGGCCAACAGCGTTTATAACCTTGTTATCACTACTACATTTTTTCCTGCATATTATGCCGCCGTTACCGGCCCGGAAAATGAAATGTTTAAAAACGGCATTCCTTTTTTGGGCCGTATATTTAAAAACACGGAACTGAAAGATTATGTGCTTGCCTTCGGCTTCCTGCTTATTGCTGCCTTATCGCCGATACTTTCTTCCATTGCAGACTACAAAGGGAACAAGAAAAATTTCATGCGCTTTTTTTGTTACCTCGGCGCTGCAAGCTGCTCATTGATGTATTATTTTGATAAAAACCATGTTACGTTAGGCTTGATGTGCTTCATGTTTGCCGGCATTGGCTTTTACGGCAGCCAGGTTTTTTATAATTCCTATTTGCCGGATATAGCTGCAGAAAAAGATATGGACAGGATAAGCGCCAAAGGATATTCGCTTGGCTATATCGGCAGCGTACTGATGCAGATGATCGGCTTTGCATTGGTGATGATGATGCCTGACAGCGCATTGCCACTGAAAATTACATTTTTGCTGGTAGGTGTGTGGTGGGTGGCCTTTGCACAAATAACTTTTTATGTGCTGCCCATCAGCAGCAAAAAAGAACGGCAGGGTAAAACACATGTGCTGGTAAATGGCTTTAAGGAATTAAAGATTGTATGGGACCAGGTGAAACACATGCCCATACTAAAAAGATATTTAACGGCTTTCTTTTTTTACAGCATGGGGGTACAGACGGTGATGCTGGTGGCAATTGACTTTGGTATCAAAGAGCTGAAGCTGCCCAATGCCAACCTTATCATTACGGCAGTAATCATACAGCTGGTGGCAATACCGGGCGCCATCGGTATGTCCAGGTTATCTGCCAGATACGGTAATATCAGGGTGCTGATCTTTACCGTGCTGCTGTGGATTGCCATCTGTATAGCGGGGTATTTTATACAAACAGAAATGCACTTTTATATCCTTGCTTCCCTTGTAGGACTGGTAATGGGCGGCATACAGTCGCTGAGTCGCTCCACCTATTCCAAGCTGATGCCCGAAACAAAAGATACTGCTTCGTTCTTTAGCTTTTATGATGTAACAGAAAAGCTTGCGATTGTAATTGGCCTGTTTACATTTGGATTTATTGAAGGCATCAGCACTATCCGGCAATCTATATTGTCGCTGGTGGTATTTTTTGCACTTGGATTTGTTGCTTTATTATTTACAGCGGCCAAAGCAAAAAAAATTAACTAATGTTATGAATCTCTATACCATCAACACCGGCCATTTTAAATTAGATGGCGGCGCCATGTTTGGCGTAGTGCCCAAAAGCATCTGGAACAAGCTGAACCCTGCCGATGAAAACAATATGTGCAGCTGGGCATTGCGCTGCCTATTGATAGAAGATGAAGGCAAATTGATATTGGTTGATAACGGCATGGGCGATAAGCAGGATGCAAAATTCTTTGGCCATTATTATTTACATGGTGATGATACCTTGGATAAGTCATTGGCGAAACATGGCTTTACCAAAGATGATATCACCGATGTTTTTCTCACCCATCTGCATTTTGATCATTGTGGCGGCAGCATTATAAAAGACGGCGATAAACTAGTGCCCGCGTTTAAAAATGCAACCTATTGGAGCAACCAAAATCACTGGAACTGGGCCACACATCCTAATGACAGGGAAAAAGCAAGTTTTTTAAAAGAAAACATTCTGCCCATACAGGAGAGCGGCCAGTTAAAATTTATAGATATACAACAACCTGTAACGCCGGGTGCCGTAACTTATCACTCATCACCGGTCACTGATCACTTTTCACTGATAATAGCCAATGGCCACACCGATGCCATGATGCTGCCCGTGCTCAATTACAAAGAAAGAACAATTGTGTATATGGCCGACCTGCTGCCTTCCATTGCTCACATACCATTGCCGTATGTAATGGGCTACGATATGTTTCCCCTCACCACATTGCATGAAAAGAAATCTTTTTTAACTGAAGCGTTGCAAAAAGAGTTCATCCTTTTTTTTGAGCATGATCCAAAAGTGGAATGCTGCACTTTGCAAATGACAGACAAGGGCATCCGGCAAAAAGATACTTTTAAGCTAAGTGAACTATAGCTTACCGTAAGCTTATCAGGGAAGTAAGCGGGTAACGCAGGTTTTTATAGCCATACATATCCACTTTTACAGAGCCTACAGTAATAGGGCTTTCCACCCGCAGCAATAAATGGTTGGGATCATCGCTTATCCAGGCTGTCATTTTTTCCCCGCCTTCAAAAAGGGTACCTTTCACCAGCAGGGGCTTGAATTTAATAGCATTGAATTTACCATACCTTGTTTTCACCTTTTCTTTGCCGAGATAACGCAGGTACAGGTGGTATACTTCATCATCAAGAAACATGTCAAAAGGTATTTTGTCACCGGGCTTATATTTTTCAAAACTGATATTGCGGGCATAGTACATGGCGCTTACTACATCCTGTATGCAGTTGGTGGTTTTAAAAACGCCGTTGGTGGTTACGGCTGTATTGGCACTGTGGTTAAACGTTACGTTATTGTAAATTTTATACCCGCCTTCATCCACATTGCGGATAAATTTCATCGGCAGCATGGTGGCAGTGTCAATATAGCTTTCATAGCGGTCCCGTACTTTAAAAAAATTATCAAAGAATGAATAGCTCTTTCCGTCACCCACGCAGTGGTAAGCTGGTTTGCCGTTGAATTTTTCGAGAGCAGTGGTAAACGTAGCTTCGCCGGCACTGATATACATGCCGGCCGCACTGTAAAATACCCTCATGGTAACAGATTCGCCGGCCTGGAAAGCCTTGTTCTTGATGCCACAAAAATCATCGCCGGTTGATTGCGGAGTAAATGATGAAAACATCACCAGTAAGAAAATGACCTTTATAATTTTATTCATTTTTATCTTTCAAAACTTTTACGCTTAATATTAATATACTGCCGATAATGGCCGGCACTACCAGGTTGATGAGCCAGATACCCAGCGCCGCTGCGCCTACACCTAACTCATTATTGGTGTAAAACTTCATTAGTGCCCAGGAGGCGCTTACCCTCACCGGTAATTCGATGAAGCCCATCGTAGGAGCCATGGCCAGCACCAGGTAAAAAACACTAATTAGCCAAAAGCACAGCATCCATCCTATTCCCACCTGCATTAGTTGCAGCAGCAGCACATATTGCAAAACAAATACCACGTACCGCACAAATGACAGCAGCAATATGCGCATTAACTGAATATTGTCAAACTCGTCCAGCACTTTTATATGCGTTACTGCTTTTTGCAGGGCGGGCACTTTTTCCATCATCCTCACCAGCCAGCCTATGCGCAAATAGAACAACGAAAGCACTACGGCAATTGTTACACTCAGCCATATCAGCACATCTCCCCAAAACTCCGGCAAAACGCCATTACTGGCTGTTTCTTTTTGTGAAAAGTATCTTAAAAAAAATAACCCGGCACAGCCCATCAGTATTGTTACCAGCAACTGGCTGATGCTGCCTACAATAGTAAGTGAAATTGCTTTGATCCTGTTGCCCTGCTCCACGTATAAAATCCTTCCCCCGTATTCACCGATGCGGTTAGGCGTAAGCATGGTAATGCTGCAGCCCGATAAAACAGATTTGAACGCTTTTATAAAAGAAAAATGCTGCACATGTTGTACCAATACCTGCCACTTCCTTGCTTCAATGCCCCAGTTTAGCAGCATTAGCATGATCACTATCCAGAATCTTGTATCCTGCCAGCTTTCTTTGATGTGCTGCCAGCGCAGGCCAAGGTCGGGCTGGCTTTTCACCTGCACGTACAGGCTCCAGGACAATACGATAAAAATCACCGGCCCCAAAAACCAGTTAACCAATATTTTGATTTGCTTACTCAAATACGTTTTAATTATTTTTGAACCGGCATTAGCATTGAGCGTAGTCGAAGGATGTGCTTATACGTTTTCAACATTACGCAGCTACAATGATACTTTAATTTATCAAACATACATTCATCAAATACTTGCAGCAGCCATCCACCATTATTTTAGGCATTGACCCCGGAACCGTTTTAATGGGTTATGGCATCATTAAGATAACCGGCGGCAAAATAAAGCTGCTTGATATGAACACCCTTAAACCCGGCCATTCCGATGATCCATATAAAAAACTGCAGCTTATTTACAATACCGTCAGCGGGCTTATCATCAGGCACAAGCCGGATGTATTTGCCATTGAAGCGCCTTTCTTTGGTAAGAACGTACAAAGTATGCTGAAACTGGGCAGGGCGCAGGGCGTGGCTATCGCTGCGGCCATGCGGCACGGGCTGGATGTGACAGAGTATTCACCTAAAAAAGTGAAACAGTCTGTAACGGGCAACGGTAATGCCAGCAAAGAGCAGGTATTGAAAATGCTGCAGCGCCTGCTTGATTTTGATGACGACCCTAAATATTTTGATGCTTCTGATGCGCTGGCAGTGGCGGTGTGCCATCATTTCCAGGGAAGCAATGCATTGCCAACCGGCTCCAAAAAGGCAAAAGGCTGGGAAGATTTTTTAAAGAACAACCCGGGGAGGGTGAGGAAATAAAAATCCCCAATTATGAAGATTGTCTTTTATTTTGCCGTAATCCTTTTGCACATTATTTCAGCATTTATTCTTTCTCTCCTGAAAGTGAATTTTCTTCCAGTAGTATTGATTCTTTGGTTCGGTTGTTTAACTGGTGGATTGTATATAAAATATTGTGTTACTCAGCCAAAAGAACTTGTTAGTTTAGGCTGGGGGATGCTATATGGCTCTTTATCGTTGTTGATTTTTGGTTTAGGCTTAATTGGCTACCTAATATATATGTATAGTCATTAAAAAATTTTACAACTTTTCTGTAATTAATCTTTGTACTTCTTTCAGTTCTTCTTCACTTAACTTTAATTTTCCCCTTGTAAAATTCAGGTCATCAGCGCTGTTGATGGGCACTAAATGCAAGTGCGCATGCGGCACTTCAAGGCCTACTACGCTGATGCCGCAACGGTTACAGTCAAAAGATTTTTCAATGGCACGGGCAATAGGCTTGGCAAACACCAGCAGTTTTGACAAATAATCATCACCCAGGTCAAAAAGCTTGTCTGTTTCTGTTTTGGGCACCACCAGCACATGGCCTTTTGCCAGCGGGAAAATATCAAGAAAGGCAAAAAAGTTTTCATCTTCAGCAATTTTATAGGAAGGGATCTGCCCGGCAATGATCTTTGAAAAAATGGTCATGGTAAATTGTTTTTGTAAAAATAGGAAAGTAGTTTTTTGAAATAAAAAATGCTTTATACCTTACCGCAGTTCTCAAAATTTAAACACTGCAAATGACAAAAGAAGAACTGCTGAATGAATTGGCTAACAATACCTGGGTAATGATAAAGCCCAGTGGCATACATGGCATTGGCGTATTTGCCATCAGGGACATACCTGCCGGCTGCAAAGAAATTTTTTCAAAAGAAATGGGCGACTGGGCTACAGTAAAAAGAAATGAAATAGATGCCCTGCCCCCCCATGCGAAAGATATAGTAGAGAATTACTGCCTTTATGATGAAGAACACTATTACCTGCCTGCACAGGGATTTAAAATAATGGATCTGTCATTATTCCTCAACCATTCTGACATACCCAATATTATCTCCATAAATGGTGGTGAATATTTTGAAACTATCAGGGAAATAAAAAAGGGGGAAGAGTTGTTTGTGGATTATGGAGAGATAGTAGAGGAGGAATAAAAAACCATGCCTTTCGACATGGTTTTTTTGACAAATGAATTATTATGGCCTATGCGGTAATATTTTCCACCTTAAACTTGAGCGTACCAGCCGGCACCTGCACTTCTGCCACATCACCTATTATTTTACCCAGCAAACCTTTTCCAATTGGAGACGTAACTGAAATTTTTCCTGATTTTAAATCAGCTTCTTTTTCGGAAACAATCTGGTACGTTACCTGCTTTTTTGTGCCCATATTGGTTACCGTTACCCTGGTAAGAATAGAAACTTTGCTGGTGTCAATATTGGTTTCATCCAGTATCCTGGCAGTGGCAATCACACCTTCCAGTTGCTTGATCTTTGCTTCCAGCAATCCCTGCGCTTCTTTGGCAGCATCATATTCCGCATTTTCTTTCAGGTCGCCTTTTTCGCGGGCTTCCGCTATTGCCTTGCTGGCGGCAGGCCGTTCTACCCCTTTCAGGTGCTGCAGCTCATCTTTCATTTTTTCAAACGTTTCCTTCGTTACGTAGTTTGTTCCGTTCATAGCAAATTCTTTTTATCGTAAAGAGAAAAAAAATACAACGCCCCGGGAGTGCCCAAGGCGTTGTAACTATACAAATATAGAAAATTATTTAAAAACCCAGCTTTTCCAGCAAAACACTGCTCATTTTTACAAAAGCTTCATGGCTGTAGCCGGCAATATGCGGTGTGATAATTACATTTGGCTGCTGCGTAAGAAAATCCAAATCGCTTTTTTCTTTTGCAGAAAGGCTATCCAGCTTTTCGTTTTCCAGCACATCAAGGGCGGCGCCGGCAATTGTATCTTTTTTGAGCGCTTCAATTAAAGCCGAAGTATCGGTAACAGCGCCCCGGCTCGCATTGATAAAAAAAGGCTTTTGCTCCAGTGAGTTAAAGAAGCTTTCACCGGCCATGTATTTTGTTTCTATGGTAAGCGGCACATGAAAGCTGATCAAATTAGCGTACCTGCATATTTGCTCCAGGCCTGCTTCTTTGATATAGCCGCTGGCAAAGCCGAATTTATATTTATCATAGGCCAGCACCGTTACATCAAACGGGGCCAGCAGTTTGGCAACAGCACTGCCCGTATTGCCATAGCCGATAATGCCCACTGTTTTGCCGCTTAGCTCTGTGCCCCGGTTGGCATTTCTTTTCCATTCACCCTGCTTCACTTCGTTAAAGCCGCGGCTGATGTTGTTCATCAGGTTCAGCACAAGGCCCAGCACATGCTCTGCCACGGCATTGCTGTTGCCTTCGGGGCTGCTGATGCAGCGTATGCCCTTGCTTTCAGCATACGCCACATCAATATGTTCCATGCCGCTGCCAAGCCTTCCAATCCATTTTAAATTGGCTGCCTTGTCCAGTAAAGGTTTATCAATTTTTATTTTGGTGGTCAGTATCAATCCTTCTGCCACGGGTATTTTATCGTGCAGCTCTTCTGCCGTAATAGCAGGTAAGTATTGTACATCAAAATTTTTTTGCTGCAGCCTTGTTATTAAAAAATCGGGGGCCTTGTCTGTTACAATTACCAATGGCGCCTGGTTGCTCATTCGTTTCTCTTTTGTACTTTATTATCCTGCGGCAATTACACTTATCTCCACGTTGGCATTTTTAGGCAGTGTTTTTACCGCCACCGTTTCCCTTGCAGGAAAATTCCCTTCAAAATATTTTGCGTAGATTTCGTTTACCTGCCCAAACAATGCCATATCACTCAGGAAAATGCTTGTTTTTACAATATTGCTGAAATCCATTTTCGCTTCCTGTAAAATGGCTTTGATGTTTTGCAATACCTGGTGTGTTTCTTCCACGATATCTGCATTGGCCATGTCGCCGGTGCCGGGTTTCAGCGCCACCTGTCCCGATACAAAAAGCAGGCTGCCGGTTTTTACGGCCTGGCTGTAAGGGCCGATAGGGGCCGGTGCATTGGCGGTATTGATAATTTCTTTTGCCATATCATTTTCTTTGTGTTGCAAATATATTCTTTTATCAACCACCTATTTTTGCAAAAAAAATCATGCAGATTGCAGTATTGGCAAATGATAAACAATGGAGCGAATTACGGGGCAGCGTAAACGAAACTGTCATTGAAAGGGTTTCATCATTGCAGGCACCGGGCACATTTGATGCCTGGATTATATTGCAGGAAACCGGCAGAACAGCATTACAGCAAATGACCAAGCCTGTTTTGCTCAATTCGGTAACCGGCACATTGCAGGAATTGAAGGTTGCTGGTAATATTATACGCATCAACGGCTGGAACGGCTTTTTATCCCGTACAATATGGGAAGCCGCCGGCAAAATAACCGGAGAGGTAAAACAAGTGTTTGCTGCCCTGGGCAAACAATTTATTGAAGTTAAAGACGAGCCGGGGCTTATCGCTGCAAGAACTGTATCCATGATAATTAATGAAGCCTATTTTGCTTTGGGAGAAGAAGTAAGCACCAGGGACGAAATAGATACTGCAATGAAACTGGGCACCAATTATCCCTTTGGGCCCTTTGAGTGGGCCAAAAAAATTGAATTGGGCAATATTTACCATTTGCTTGCAGCCCTGGGCAAAACGGATACAAGGTATTTGCCTGCGCCACTGCTGATAAAAGAAGCTGCAGCATGAGCCTTATTTTAAATATTGATACAACGGCTGAAACAGCGATAGTGAATATTGCTGAAGACGGTATTGTATTATTTGAAGAAATAAATGCAAATCAAAAAGACCATGCTGCTTTTGTGCAGCCTGCTATTCAGGCCCTGCTTGTAAAAGCGGCTCTTCACCTGGATAAAATGGATGCAGTTGCTGTTTGCTATGGGCCGGGGTCATACACAGGGATACGGGTTGGCATGGCCTCGGCAAAAGGCCTGTGCTATGCTTTACAAAAGCCATTGATAACGCTTAATGCACTTGAAATACTGGCAAAAGATGCCATTGATAACAATCCCTCTCCTGACGGCTGGCTGTATTGCCCGATGATTGATGCCCGGAGGATGGAGGTGTTTACCGCGGTATTTAATAAACAACTTGAGGAAGTTTTTTCTCCGTCTGTCATCATTTTAGACAACAATTTGCCCGAAATACTGTTAAAAACTAATATTTTATTTTTTGGAAATGGGGCTGTAAAATGGGGTAAAATGACACCCGCTGCAAATATTTCAGAAATCAGGGATAAGGGTAGGGCAATGGGCATTTTGTCCTGTAACAAATTGCAAAAAAGGCAATATTCAAGTCTTGCCTATACAGAACCGTTTTATCTAAAAGAGTTTTATACAGCTAATAATATATAGAGGAAAAATTTTTCGTATATTAAAATACCATTTATCAAATAGAATTGACCTATTATACAATTTGGGTACTATCTTTGCACCGGTATTTCCCAAAATACTTTATTAAAATTTAATAACTATGAATAAGGCGGCCTGCCGTCTTAGTAAAAACTAAAAAAATGAGTACATTAAAAATTGACTACTACAACGTAAAGAAGGCTGCGTTGATTTTAAGGGCGGTAAACCACAAATTAAGGCAGCAATTGATTAAGCTCATTGATGAAGAAAAGAGGATAACGGTTACAGAAATTTATGTTCGTTTAAGGCTGGAACAATCTGTAGCTTCGCAGCACCTGGCCATTTTAAGAAAAGCGGGTATTGTAAATACAGAGCGTGAAGGTAAATTCATCTTTTACCTGGTAAATTACAAAAGGCTGGAAGATATCAATAAAATTGTGAACGATCTTGTTGCTTAATATATGAGGGTATTATAAGCAAATGAAGGCGGGTGAGAAAATCATCCGCTTTTTTATTTTTACCTTTGCAGCAATCACAGGAATATGTTCATACAACAATTATATACCGGCTGCCTGAGCGAAGCAGCGTACTATATCGAAAGCAATGGCGAAGCTGCCATCATAGACCCGTTGAGGGACACAGATGTATATGTTGAGCTGGCAAAAAAAAGAAATGCAGCTATCAAGTATATTTTCGAAACACACTTTCATGCTGATTTTGTAAGCGGCCACCTGGACCTGGGGAAAAAAACCGGGGCGCCGATTGTTTACGGTCCAAAAACCGAAACCAATTTTGATGTTCATATTGCAAAAGACGGAGAAGTATTTACGCTGGGGGAATTATCCATACAGGTACTGCATACGCCGGGGCATACTATTGAAAGCACCTGCTATTTGCTGAAAGATAAGGAGGGTAAGGATTACGCCATTTTTCCCGGGGACACCTTGTTTGTTGGTGATGTGGGCAGGCCTGCCCTGAGCAGTGGCA
>JBEHYP010000098.1:0-14638 GCA_048498115.1 Bacteroidota bacterium
CTCCCGGCACCGCCAGGAGGATTCCTTATTTGGCAAACAATCGCTACACCTTATTATACCGCAGGTGCTGCGGCAAGAATATCAGCCGGTACGCCATCGGCATATTGTTTAAAATTATCAATAAACTGCTGCGCTAATTTTTTAGCAGCCACATCATAGGCAACTTTATCGGCCCATGTGTTGCGTGGGTTTAAAATTTCTGAAGGCACGCCGGGGCAGGAGGTTGGTATCATCATGCCAAATACAGGATGCTGTTCAAACTCCATATTGTTTAATTTCCCTTCCAGGGCGGCAGTTATCATCGCTCTTGTATAAGCCAGTTGCATACGTTTGCCCACACCATAGCCGCCACCGCTCCAGCCGGTATTTATCATCCACACATTCACATTGTGCTGCGTCATTTTTTTACCCAGCATTTCGGCATACCTGCCCGGGTGCAATGGTAAAAACGGTGCACCAAAGCAGGCGCTGAAAGTAGATTTAGGTTCATTGATCCCGGCTTCCGTTCCTGCTATCTTGGCGGTATAGCCGCTGATGAACTGGTACATGGCCTGCCCGGCAGATAACCTGCTGATGGGAGGAAACACACCATACGAATCGCAGGTGAGGAAGAAAATATTTTTAGGGATGTTGCCAATAGAAGGCTCCAGCGCATTGCTGATAAAATGCAGCGGGTAGCTTACCCTTGTATTGGGTGTAATTTCCTTGCTGCTGAAATCTAATTTATCGCTGCCTTTGATAAACGGTACGTTTTCCACGATAGCACCGGGCCGCACGGCACGGAATATTTCAGGCTCTTTTTCTTCTGTAAGATCGATAGTCTTTGCATAGCAGCCACCTTCAAAATTGAAAACGGTTTTTTCTGTCCAGCCGTGTTCATCATCACCGATAAGCCTGCGGTTGGGATCGGCGCTCAAAGTGGTTTTGCCGGTGCCGCTTAATCCAAAGAAAACAGCGGTATCACCGTCTTTCCCCGTATTGGCGCTGCAATGCATGCTCAATACGTTTTTATCATGCGGCATGATATAATTGAGCACTGAAAAAATTCCTTTCTTCATTTCGCCGGTATAGCCGGTACCGCCAATGAGGATCATTTTTTTAGTGAAATTCACAATCGCAAAATTGTGCTGCCTTGTGCCATCGGTAGCAGGGTTGGCCCTGAAACCGGGGGCCTGTATAATATGCCAGCCAGGCGCAAAATTTTCCAGTTCCTCTTCTTTCGGCCGCAGGAACATGTTGTGGCAAAACAAATTGCTCCAGGGGTTTTCGTTGATCACCCTTATATTGAGGCGGTAAGCAGGATCGGCGCAGGCATAGCAGTCACGTACCCACACTTCTTTTTGCTCAAAATAAGCCATCATTTTTTTGAACAGGATGTCAAAATATTTTGCTTCGATAGGGTGGTTGAAATTGTTCCAGTTTACAGTGTCTTTTGTGCTGTCGTCCGATACAATGAACTTGTCATCGGGGCTGCGGCCGGTAAATTCGCCAGTGTTCACCACCAGGGCGCCGGTATTGCAAATGTTGCCCTGCGCAAGGGCCACGGCCTGCAGGGTTAATTCTTCGGGTGATAGCTGGTAGTGGATTTCCCCGGTTTGCTTAAGACCAAGATCAGTTAATGCAGCTGCAGGCCATACAGGAGTAGTTTGTACTGCCATAGAAAATAAATAGTTTAGTGAGCAATCGTATAATTCAGGGCCAAAGGTAGGCGTTTGGATTTTTATAAATTTTCTAATAAACAGCCTTTAACCGGCGTATTTTTTGTGATTTTATTCAATAATTAGGGATTGTGCAAACGTTTCCACTAATAAATAAATGCCTTTGAAAAATGGCAAGAGATGATTGAATAGTTTAAATATTTTCCGGAACTGTTGTGTGGAAGAGACACGAAGCCAAAGCATATAGTTCTTACTTATAGGTTAACCGTTGAGGCCGAGTGCCGGGATCGTTACCGTTCTATCCTAATACCGTATATTGCGTTCTCTAAAAATTTCAGCATGAAATATCTTCCCCTGAACCCTGATATTTTTATCCAGAACAGGAAACGCTTCGTGGACAGGATGGAAAAAAACGCCATTGCCATTTTCAACAGTAATGATGAACTGCCTGCCAACGGCGATGCGCTGCATAAGTTTAAACAAAATGCTGATTTGATCTGGCTTACCGGTATTGAGCAGGAAGAAACCATGCTGGTATTGTTTCCTGATAATCCTGATCCCAAATACAAGGAAGTGCTGGTGCTGGTGCGACCTAACGAATTGAAAGAAAAATGGGATGGCCACCGCCTGCGTGCCAACGAAGGCAGGGCTATTTCCGGTATTGAAACCATTATCTGGCTTGACAGCCTGGAGGGATTGCTGCAGGGCTGGATACATTTGGCAGATTCCATTTATTTAAACAGCAATGAAAACGACCGGAAAGCCAACTGGGTGCCGGTGAGGGATTACCGCTATGCAGAATTAATGAAGCAGCGTTATCCATTGCACAATTATAAACGCAGCGCCAAAATTTTAAAAGAGCTGAGGGCTATTAAAACACCGCTTGAAATTGAAGTGATGCAGAAAGCAATGGATATAACGGACGTTACATTCAGGCGCTTGCTGCAATTCATTAAACCCGGCGTGATGGAATATGAAATTGAAGCCGAAATAATGCATTCTTTTTTATCGCAAAGGGCTACCGGGCAGGCGTATGGTTCCATCATTGCCAGCGGCGACAGGGCAAGAACATTGCATTATATAGAGAATAACCAGGAATGCAAGAACGGGGAATTGATATTAATGGATTTTGGTGCTGAATATGGTAACTACTGTGCAGACCTTACAAGGACAGTGCCGGTGAATGGTAGATTTGGCCGCAGGCAAAAAACAATTTACAATGCCTGTCTTCATTTGCATCATTATGCCGCCAGCATTTTAAAACCGGGCATCAGCATTGTTGATTATACAGAGAAAGTAGGAGATGAGGCAACGGTGGTGTTTCAAAAAATAGGACTGCTGAAAAAGAGCGATATAAAAAATGAAGATCCTAATAACAGGGCTTACCGCAAATATTTATATCATGGCATATCACATCATTTGGGAATAGATGTGCATGACCTGGGAACAAGGACAGAGCCTGTAAAAGCCGGGATGGTGTTTACCGTGGAGCCGGGTATTTATATTGAAGAAGAAAAAATTGGAGTACGCATTGAAAATAATTTCTGGATAACGAGGAATGGCAATAAGGATTTGATGAAGAATATCCCGATAACGGTGGAAGATATAGAGGCGTTGATGAGGAAGTAAAGAATGACGACCGGCCACCGACGACGGACGACCGACAGCATGATCTAAACTTTTAAAATATGCCTTTTAAGTTTGAAAAGCTGGAAATATGGAAACGTGCTATTGATATAGCAGATGATGTACATACATTAACGCAAACCTTTCCTAAGGAAGAAATGTTCGTATTGACGTCACAAATGAAACGGGCTGCAGATTCAATATCGCTTAATATAGCAGAGGGTTCTACGGGTCAGTCAGATGCAGAACAAACAAGGTTTTTAGGGTATGCACAGCGTTCAGCCATTGAAGTAGTAAATTGTTTGTATCTGGCCATAAGAAGAAATTATATTGGTGAAAATATTTTTAAAAAATTTTACGGGCAACTGGATGCAGAGGTCGCTAAAATACAAGCATTTAAAAACTCAATAAACAAAAAAATAACTAAATAGCAGAACCGGTCGGTTGTCCGTGGTCAGTCGTCGCCAAAACTTTTCATAATGACAAAACAGATCCCCAACTTATTTACCCTTCTTAATCTTTTCTTTGGCTGCATTGCCATTGTATTCACTTTGCAGAATGGCATTGATATTACCTATGCAGCAGGTGAAGGCCAGTTTGTAAAGCTTACGGAAAACCTTTCACTGGCATCGGTATTTATCGGCATCGCGGCCATCATTGATTTTTTGGATGGCTTTGTGGCAAGGCTGCTGAAAGCCCCTTCGGAAATGGGCAAGCAACTGGATTCATTGGCGGATGTGGTAAGCTTTGGCGCAGCGCCGGGAATGATATTGTACCAGTTTCTGCGCATGGGCTATATAAAGGAAACCGATGGGCTGGAAGCCAATATTCTCTGGCTGCTGCCCGCTTTCATTTTTACCTGCGCCGGGGCTTACCGGCTGGCAAGGTTCAATATTGATACATCACAGAACTTTGGATTTAAAGGAGTGCCCATTCCTGCAGCGGCGCTGGTAGTGGCATCATTGCCGCTGATTTATCATTATGATACATCTGATTTTGTATATAGCCTTGTTTTGAACAAATGGTTCCTGTACGGGCTGATAATAGTGTTGAGTTGGCTAATGGTAAGCAGGCTGCCTATTATTGCATTGAAGTTTTCTGATTACACGGTGAAAAATAATTTGCCCAAATTTATTTTGATAGGCTTTGGCATTGTCGCCGCCATATTTTTAAAGTGGCTGGCGGTGCCGGTAATATTCATTGCCTACATTATTTTATCTTTGGTCACTAAAAACAAAACTACAGCATGACATATACAGCACAGGTAAAAGTAATGCCGCACAAAGAATTGCTGGACCCACAGGGGAAAGCCGTATTGGGCGGCCTTGGCAGCCTTGGCCTTGGTGATATCAAAGATGTGAGGATCGGCAAAAACATCTCATTGCAGGTAGAGGCTGCTACCCCGGAAGCTGCAAAGCAAATTGCCGAAGAAGCTGCTAAAAAATTACTGGCCAATCCCGTGATGGAAATGTTTGAAATCTCTTTAATTAGCTAATCCGATAATGTGCTAATTCATTCTGCCTGGAGCTTGTAATTTTGAGATTTTAAGTTTCAGAAATCCGGACATCAGCATAATTAGCAAATCCGCACATTAGCATATTATGTCTTTATACATCGTTCCTTCTCCCATAGGCAATCTTGCAGATATTACTTTCAGGGCTGTAGAAGTATTAAAGTCCGTGGACGTGATACTGGCGGAAGACACCCGTACTTCTTCAGTGCTGCTGCAGCATTACCAAATTCAAAAACCGCTTACGCCTTATCACCAGCACAATGAGCACAAAATTGTGCAGCACCTGGTGCAGCAACTGCAGGCAGGAAAAAATATGGCATTACTTACGGATGCAGGCACTCCCGGCATCAGCGATCCTGCTTTTTTATTGGTAAGGGAATGTGTAAAGAATGATATACAGGTGGAATGCCTGCCCGGTGCCACGGCCTTTGTGCCGGCATTGGTAAACAGCGGCCTCCCGATAAACAGTTTTTGCTTTGAAGGTTTTTTGCCCCTGAAAAAAGGAAGGCAGACATTCCTTAAAAAAATGGCGGGCGAAGAAAGGACAATGGTATTTTATGAAAGCCCCATGCGGCTCGTAAAAACCCTGGCAGATTTTATTGAATACTTCGGCAGCGAAAGGCAATGCTGTGTAAGCCGTGAGCTTACCAAAAAATTTGAAGAAAATAAACGGGGCAGTTTGCAGGAAGTGCATGATTATTTCAACAGCAAGCCGGTGAAAGGAGAGATAGTGATCGTGGTGGAGGGAAAGGAGTAATTGCGAAGGATGGAACACGGATGATGCTGATAAAGCGGATAAAAACGGATTGGTTTTTTGCGAAGCAAAAAAATCAGCGCTTATCTGCTCTATCCGTTTTATCAGCGATCTGTCCTCCGCAGCAATAAAAAAGCCACGCCTTCCGGCGCAGCTTTATCTCAAATTAAAAAGTAAATTCTTATTTCAATTCTGCAGAAACGCTGATCCTCGGTTCATCAGCCAGCTTGCCACCGGCATTGCTGATACCGTAATCTGCCAGCTTAATGGTAAAGTCAGAAGTTGCCGTTACTATGCCCCCTTTTACTACGATAGTGGCTTTGGCAGCTACCGGCTTAGCAATTCCTTTTATGGTAAGGTCACCCTGAACAATAGCCGTATAAGAACCGTCTTTTTCAAAATTCACTTCGTTAAGGTTGGTGATTTTTCCTTTAAAAGAAGCCGTAGGATATTTTTCCGAATCCAGCCATTTTTCACTATTGAAATGCTCCTGCATCATGGCATTGCTGAAATTGAACGCTTTTATTTGTGCTTCAAAAGCTACAATGCCTTTTTTAGGATCAATAGCTGCAATAACGGTTTTATTGCCTGCTTTTGGAAGAGCATCGAGCTTGGTGGCAGCGTCAAAGCTAACGGTAGCGGATGTAGTTATTTTCTTTTGTGCAAAAGCAGTACCCGTAACTGCCAACAGCAAAAAGAAGATTATTTTTTTCATTGTTTTTTAATTTTTGGTGAATATTATTGGTTTATTGAGCATCTTTTAAAAGTAATATATTCTGTTTCTAAAATATCGCTGTAAGAGCCGCCGCTGCAGGAGCCTTTGATGGAAACGCTGTCGCCGGCTTTTATTTTTTTGGCAGCAACCATATCTTTTTGCTGAAATGCGAAAATAATATAGGAGCCGTCTTCGCCTGTTATTTTAAGGTTCACAGTGCTGTCTGCCGGCTCCACAGCGCTTACCCTTCCATTAACTGTAATGATCTTTTCGCTGTATTTTTTATTGGCAGCGCTGTCGTTCTTTTTAAATTCATCTATCAGCCCGGCGGCACTTACTGTATAGGCCGCTTTGACTGTTGCGGTATCTTCAAAAGTTCTTGTTAATACATACCACGCAATCCCGCCACCCACCGCCAAAAGCAATATCCCTGCCAGTAAAAGCTTTTTGCCCCGGTTTGTTTTCTTATTTTCATTCATAGATGGCTTGATTTAACAGGAAGCAAATATATGATGTTTAAACATTGAATTATGTGCTTTAGCAAATTTTTACAATATTTTGGCAATGTAAGGTTCCAAAGGTTTAAAAGGTTCCAAAGGTTTAAAAGGTTCCAAAGGTTTAAAAAGTTGTTGAACCTCTTAAACCTCTTAAACTTTTTTTAAACAATTAATTTAATCAAAGGTTAAGAACCGGCGAGCCATTTTGTAAGATGAAGAGATATCTGCTCATGCTCCACCATAAAGCCATCATGCCCATAGCCTGAATCAATAAGTGCGAAAGTGGAAGAGGGGATATTGGCAGCCAGGAATTCCTGCTCCACCACGGGGCATAAAATATCGCTGCTGATGCCAATGATAAGTGTGGGCTGCAGTATGCCGTTAAGCACTGCGGCAGCATTGCCGCCACGGCCCCTTGCAATATTGTGGCTGTCCATGCTTTTCGTAAGCAGGTGATAGCTGTAGGCGTTAAAGCGTTTTATCAATTTATCGCCCTGGTAATTGATATAGGAAGCTGCTTTAAAGCCGTCTGTTTTTTCTGTATCATGGTCGCTTTGTTTTTGTACCATGATATTGTAATTGCGGTAGGTAAGCATCCCAATGGCCCTTGCGGCTTTCAATCCTTTTTGTCCTGCTGAGGGAGATGCGTTTTGCCAGGTGGCATCTGCTTCAATGGCCAGCCGCTGGGCAGTATGTGTGGCGATGCCCCAGGCGCTTTCGGCAGCGGAAGTAGCTAGTAAAAACAGCCGCTCCACTACATTTTTTTCCATAATGCACCATTCCATTACCTGATAGCCTCCCATACTGCCGCCGACCAGCAAAAAGATTTTTTCTATACCCAAATGCTGCCGCAGCAGTATGTGTGCCTTCACCATATCCCTGATGCTGATAAAAGGAAAATCATGGTAATAAGGTTGCCCTGTTGCGGTATTGGTGCTTAAAGGCCCGGTGCTGCCGTAGCAGGAGCCAATAATATTTGCACAGACAATAAAATGTTTTCCAGGATCTATCACATGGCCACTGCCTGCCATGCCGGGCCACCAGCCGGTCACGTTAGCATCGGCAGTGAGTGCATGGCATATCCATACCACGTTGCTGCTGCCTGCATTTAATTTCCCGTAAGTGCAGTAAGCAATGGTCAATTCGGGCAAAATGCCGCCGTTTTCTAACCGGAAAGGATGGGGGTAATGGAAATAATTCATTAAGGTTGATAAAATGCAGTGCAAAGTAACGGCTTACTGCAATTATATTTGTAAAAATTTTGAGGTATGTTAGAGGTCAATTTAAAAAGAATAGAAGGTGATTTTGGTTTTGAAGGCACAGATGCAGCCGGGCACACAGTGCGGATGGACACCAGCAGCGAAACCGGCGGCGTGGATTTTGGCGTAAGGCCGATGCAGATGCTGCTGATGGGCCTTGGCGGCTGCAGCGCTATTGATATTGTAATGATCCTGAAAAAACAGCGCCAGGAAGTAAAGGATTTTGCTATTAAAATTGCAGGTGAAAGGGAAAAAGGTAAAGAGCCATCTCTCTGGAAAACGATCAAAGTGATCTTTACGCTTACAGGTAATATTGATAAAGAAAAAGCAGAACGTGCCTGTGAGCTATCTATGAATAAATATTGTTCCGTAGCCGAAACATTAAGGCGTAGCGGAACGGAGCTTACATGGGAAGTGGTTGTGAAAAAGTGACCGGTGACCAGCAGATCAGTGATTGGTTTTGAAATTATTAAATCTAACATCTTAAATATTACATCTTTCTTGAAACACCCAGTAACAGAAGCCATCCGTATACAAACTGCCCGTACCAATGAGATGGAACATGCCACGCCCATGTTCCTGACCAGCAGTTTTTGCTTTGACAACGCAGAAGACATGCGGGCGGCTTTTGCAGACGAAACGGAGAATAATATTTACAGCCGTTTCAGCAATCCCAATGTGCAGGAATTTGTTGATAAAATGGTAGCGCTGGAAAGCGCAGAAGCGGGCTATGCCACTGCATCGGGCATGAGCGCTGTATTTGCTTCTTTTATGGCATTCCTGAAAAAAGGAGATCATTTGCTTGTATGCAATTCTATTTTCGGCAGCACACAAACGGTTATTAAAAAATATTTGCCCAATTACGGTATCGAGTATACGTATGTAAGTGCTGATAAGCCGGAAGAGTGGGAGGCTGCTGTAAAGCCTAACACTAAAATGATCTATCTGGAAACGCCTACCAATCCCGGGCTTGCATTGGTTGATTTGGAATTTGTAAATGCCATTGCTAAAAAATACAGGCTGTTATTGAATGTTGATAATTGTTTTGCCACGCCGGTATGCCAGCAGCCCATTGCTTTTGGCGCCGACCTTGTGATACATTCTGCCACCAAATGGCTCGATGGGCAGGGCAGGGTACTGGGCGGTGTAATCGTGGGAAAAAAGGAATTGATACACGATATTTATTTATTCTGCCGCAGCACCGGCCCAGCATTGTCGCCCTTCAACGCATGGATATTAAGCAAGAGCCTCGAGACATTAGATGTTCGTATGGAGCGCCACGCTGCCAATGCACTGGCAATTGCAAAAAGATTAGAATCACATCCCGCAATCCAATCGCTCAGGTATCCATTCCTGCCTTCGCATCCGCAGCATGCTATTGCCGTTAAGCAGATGAAGAACGGCGGCGGCATTGTTTGCTTTGATTTAAAAGGTGGCCTCGAAGCCGGCCGGAAATTTTTGGACAGGCTCAAAATGCTTTCCCTCACTGCCAATCTGGGCGATACCAGGAGCATTGCATCGCATCCTGCCAGCACTACCCATGCTAAGCTTTCGGAAGAAGAACGTTTATCTACCAACATAACGCCGGGGCTTATACGCATTTCTGTGGGGCTGGAGCATGTGGAGGATATCCTGGAAGATATTTTGCAGGCACTTGGATAAAGAATGTTTCCTGCTCTTGCCTGTTTGCCATTTCAGGCGCCCTGCATATAATGTAGAAATTTAAACCGGGGAGAATACAAGATTAAAGGGATTTGCATTTCCCCGGAATTAATTATTTTACATTTGCAGAGCAGTAAAGGTTGCTGTATCCAATCATTTTGCCAATGAAAAACATTTGCCGATATTATTATTTCGTTTTTTTATTTTTAATTGGTACTGTTACAGTATCGGCGGATCCGTTTGACCCTTTCTTTGTTCAGCATTACGATAACAGGAATGGCCTTTCCAACAGCTCTATCAACCACATTTATAAAGATGCCAGCAATTTATTGTGGGTGGCCACATGGGACGGGCTGAATATGTACGACGGCAATATTTTCCATGTATTTAATTACAGCAAAGACAACGATTTTAAGGGCATTGGCAGCAACGTGATCCAGCAAATAACGGCCGATAAACAGGGCAATGTCTGGATCGCCACCATTGAAGGGATATCCCGGTATGAAAAGAAGACGGGTAAGTTTTATAATTATTTCTATAATCAATACCAGGGCAGCAGGATTAGCGAACAGGAGTACGCACTGGCAGTGGATACAGGGGGAAGGGTATATTGCCTGAACCAAAAAACGGGGCTTAATTATTATGATGAAAAGGCAGACAGCTTCAGAATATGCAGTTTGCCGCAGCAGCAAGCCGTAATTAATAAAGTTGCTTTTGATGGTGCCAACCGCTTATGGCTGCTGGATGCAACAGGAGAATTAGCTGTTTATACCGGTGGTTCAAAACAGTTTAAAAAACTGAAAGCCTGTCATGATGAAAATATAATCACCAATTTTTTTAATGTAAACCAACAGGTTTTTTTTACCAACCGGGCCGACCAGTTATTTACTGTGAATAACAGCTCTCTTGAAACCAGCCGGGTAATGCAGATGAAACATACGCTTACCGCCCTTAGTTCTTATAAAGGATATTACCTGCTTGCATGGGCATCTAAGGGGTACAGTGTGTATGATGCCGGCTTTCACCCGTCTGATTTTCTTAAACAGGAAACACAGCAGATGCAGGATATCCGCATTACGTGCTGGGCAACCGGCAGCGAAGATATATTATGGTATGGCACCGATGGAAACGGGATCATTAAAGTGTACCCGAAGACAAAGTCTTTTGGCACTGTTGCCACGTCAGACAATGGAATGCCTTATAATAAATCAGTAAGGGCATTTTGTGAAGCCGGCCAGGATTTGTGGGTAGGCACCAAAGGAAGCGGCATACTCAGCATTCAAAATTTCCGGGCAGGTGCGGTAGCCGGTAATAAGAAGTATTTTGCTGCGCCGGCAGAATTAGATAACAATTCGGTGTATGTTTTAAAAAAAGGTAATGATGGCCTCGTGTATATCGGCACAGACGCAAAAGGCATTGGCGTGTACGACCTGCAAAGCAAACAGTTTTATAAATGGTCGTCAATAAACGGGCATGATGCTTACCCTGAATTTGGTTCAGTGTATGCCATCAGGCAGGACCCGGATAACTCTTTGTGGTTAGGCACCAGCGGTTATGGTTTGATACATTTAAAAATAAGCAGGAACGGGCCGGGTAAATTTTCTGTTGATTTTCTGCGGCGGTTTATGTATAACAATAATAATTCCGGCCCCGGCAACGATATTATTTATTCACTGGCAGATGCCGACAAGGATCACTTATGGATTGGCTGTCGCTATGGTGGCCTCAGCCTGCTTGATAAAACAACGCTTGTTTTTAAAACCTTCAAGGCGTTTACTTACGAGGGAAGCCTTTCCAACAACGATGTGCTGTCGCTGTACAAAGACAGCCGCAACAGGATATGGATCGGCACCAGCTATGGCCTTAACTGGATAGATAATGCTGCTGCATCAAAGGAAGAGCCCTTCTTTCAAAAGCTGACTACTGCCAATGGCCTGCCCAATAATACTATTCATGCCATTGAAGAGGACAGCTCCGGCTACATTTGGGTGAGCACCAATAAGGGCCTCGCAAAAATTGACCATGCTACCCAGGAAATATCTTATTACCAGCAGGCAGACGGGCTGCAAAGCAATGAGTTTTGCGATGGCGCTGTTTGGAAAGACCATTCCGGTAATATTTTTTTCGGCGGTACTTACGGGTTCAATCATTTCCTGCCCCAAAACATCCGCAAGAGCAACTGGCTGCCCAATCTTTTACTGTCCGGTATTTCAATAGGCGGTAATACAGCAACTGAAAATGGTTTTACTGTCGTGGATTCTGCCGTAAGCAGGCCGCTTAATTTTTCTGTTGGCAGAAGGGAAAACTTTTTTGAGCTGGACGTAAAGGCAGTAAGCTTTTTAAATGCAGAAAAATGTGAGTATGCCTATTGCCTGGAGGGATATGATAAGATATGGCATTATGCAGGCAGCAATGGAAAAATTGTGTACAGCAATATGCTGCCCGGCCAGTATTCTTTAAAAATTAAATGGAGCAACGGCGAAGGCGCCTGGAGCAGGGAGATTGCGCTGGTAACGGTAAAGGTAAAGCAATACCCCTGGCTTACGGGGTATGCTTATTTAGGGTATTTTATTTTATTATCGTCACTGGCATATGCGTTTTACCGTTACCGTAAGAACAAGCTGGAAATAAAACACCAGCTGGCCGTGGAGCACCTGCTCCGTGAAAAAGAAGAAGAGATACACCAGAACCGCCTCGGTTTTTTCACCAATATTGCCCATGAATTACAAACGCCGCTGACATTGATAATGGGCAGCGCAGAGCGTTCACTGCATACAACAGCGGGTAAGGAACAGCGGGACAGGCCATATTTTTTATCATTGATCCACCAGCAGGCGTCACGGCTTACCTATTTAGTGCACCAATTGCTGGAGTTCAGGAAAGTGGAGGCCGGTTTTTTTTCCAGCCAGTTTAGCTACCTCAATATATCAGAGCTGTTGCTGAACCTTGCGGAGCCTTTTATTCCGCTGGGAGAGCAAAACAAGATGGAGTATGAAATTAATATTGCACCGGGAATGGCTGGCTGGGTGGATAAGGATAAAATTGAAAAGATAATTTTCAACCTCCTGTCAAATGCTTTTAAGCATTCCGAAAAAAATGAGCAGGTAATTTTTTCAGCCTGTGAAAATAGTGCTGCGGGGGAACTTGAAATAACGGTCATTAATTCCGGCGCCCATTTGCCCGAGGGAAAGCTGGACCGGTTATTTGAAAAATTTTACGTGTCGGCCCCCAATGCAGCAGACAGCGGAAAATTTGGCACCGGCATCGGACTTGCTTTTACGAGGCAACTGGTTACATTGCTGAAGGGAGATATCAGTGCCAAAAGTGAAAACGGCCGGATAACGTTTAAGGTATGTTTGCCTTTGACAGAACAGCAGCGGGGAAATGCAACTGCAGAAAGCAGCAATGCCCTTAACGATCAGCCTTCGTACCTGTACCGAACTATTACTGCTTATGCTGAACCGGTGCCCCTGGTATCGCCGGTTGAAAATAATAAGCAGGCCATTATTGAAAATTTGCAGGACAGTAAACGAAAGAATATACTGGTGGTGGAGGATGAGCCGGACATCCGCTTTTTACTGAACGATATTTTAAAGGACGAGTACGTTGTGTATGAAGCGGAAGACGGGCGAAAGGCGCTTGAATTAATAGATAAAATAATTCCCGACCTTATTATTTGTGATGTGATGATGCCGAATATGAGCGGGCTTGAGCTTTGTAATAAAATGAAGAATGCTCCCGCCACCTGCCATATTCCTTTTATCATTTTATCGTCCCGTGGCAGCGAAGATCACCATATGGAAGGATATGAAGTGGGCGCCGATGCCTATATTGCCAAGCCGTTTCATACAGCGCATTTAAAATTGCGCATCCGCAAGCTGCTTGAGTACAGGCAAAAATTGATTAGCCTTTTCAGTAATGATAAAGTTGTTGAAACATTGGTTGAATCTGATCTTTCAGCAAGCGATAAAGAGTTTCTGACCAGGCTGGTAAAAATTATTGAAGAGCACATCAGTGAGACAGAGCTGAACGCAGTGTTTCTTGAAAAAGCATTTAACCTGAGTAAAATGCAGCTGTACCGTAAGTTAAAAACCATGACCGGGATGACACCCGGTGAGTTTATTAAACATATCCGTATAAAGCAGGCAGCTGTTTTGCTTGCTTCCACTCACCTGAACGTGACGGAGATTTTTTATCAAACAGGGTTTAATAACCAGTCTTATTTTTTCAGGGAATTCAGGAAAAGGTATAATTGTTCACCTAATGAGTACAGGGAGCAGCAATCTGTTAATGGGGTAAAGTAGCCGGCGTAAAACAAAGTACATCGAAACAGATAAGCGAAGAGGAAAAACGATTACTGCCTGCGTATAAAAGCATCTTAAAAACTCAACTAACTTTTTTAAAATAGTGTGTGCCAGTTTGGCATTTTCTTTTAATGCAGTAAACGAACAAAAAATTCAATGATCTATATACAGCCTGCTTATAATGATTGCATGTTTATTATCACTTTGTTGCTGCGATTAAAATGTATATCCTCCTAAATGATGTATTTACACTTAAAATTGTAATGATAGTACAGTAAAATGTTAGCATAGTGCATAAGCTCCCCGGGCATTAAAGATAGTTTTGGCTATCAATTGCTTCCTATGCTAAAAAGTAAAACCATGGGCACGGTTTTCCTGGCCTGTTTTTTTATTTTGTATTCTTCTATGGCTTTTTGTCAGCATCTCACCCTCAGGGTTGCCGGCAATAAACAGGCAGGCTTCCAGGTGGAGATATATAATAACGATCATTTGCTGATTGCCAATAATGAGGAGTTTTCCCTGCAGCTATTCAATACTGATCTCAGCACTACAGCCAATATTCCCCAATGGAAAGGACAGGCATGGACGGGCAATGAAAAGAAAGTGGTATTAACAGGAGAAGCTTATATAAAAGAGCTGGATGCCAGCCT
>JBEHYP010000099.1:0-14165 GCA_048498115.1 Bacteroidota bacterium
ATCATTCCCTCCGTGACAGGAAAGATTGAGCTGGTGTATGAAGGCGAGCAGGAGGGGCCTTACCAGGTGGCGTTCAATTTATTGGAAAAATCCATCCGCAGCCTGTTTGGCCGCTATTTTCCCAATCCTGATACGTTTAAAAAACGCAAATCCAAAGAAGCTGCTGACGACAATCCTTACAAAGCTATCACCCGCTGGTTTGATGCAGGCAATCATTTAAATATATTTTTTGAAACAAAGGATGCTGATAAAATACAGCAGCTATACAAAGTGGACGGCCTGCATGCGCTGGTGAAAAAATATTTTAAGCATGCCAATGAAAAAGAAACGGCATTGCTGATGGAATTTGTATTGCACGGGCTGGCCGCCAATTCCCTTATCAGCAAAAAAGTGCTGGACGGAAAAATTGAATTTAAAGATTTGATGGGCAGCATGCTGAATATGGGCGGGCAGGGTTTTAGTGAAGAAGATTTTAACGAAGGGGATTTTAATTAGTGCGAAAGATAGGAGCGCTGATTTGGCAGAAGGAGCGGACGAGTGCTGATTTTTTGCGAAGCAAAAACAAATCCGTTTCATCTGTGTTATCCGTGTTCCCATTCTTGCCGCCATCCCGGGGAATGAGGGATTTGCCGGGCAGATTCCTCACTTCGTATCGGAATGACAGCATTCATCTACCTTTGCACTCTCAATCAACATACCCAATGGAATTAAGAAACAACAGCCGCATTATCCTCATCGGTGCAGGTATCATGAGCGCCACGCTCGCCGTATTGCTTAAAGAAATTTGTCCCAACGCCAACATAAAGATCTTTGAACGCCTGCCGCATGAAGCAGAAGAAAGCAGCGATGCCTGGAACAATGCAGGCACCGGCCACTCTGCCTTTTGCGAACTGAACTATACACCGCAAATGGACGATGGCCGCATTGATATTTCCAAAGCAATAAAAATTGCTGCCAGCTATGAAGAAAGCCGCCAGCTGTGGGCTTCCCTTATTGAACGTGGCTCATTGAAAAATGCGGCTGATTTCATCCACAGCATTCCGCATATCAGCTTTGTGTGGGGCAGCGAAAACGTGGAATACCTGCGCAAACGGCATGCATTGCTGAGCGCCCACCCGCTTTTTGAAGGAATGGAATTTACAGAAGATGACGGCGTGTTAATTTCTTGGATGCCATTGGTGATGCAGGGCCGCAGCGGCCAACAGCCCCTTGCTGCCACCAGGATGCAAAAAGGCACCGATGTAGATTTTGGAAAACTCACGGAAGAACTTATTGCCTGTATTGGCGCACAAAGCGGTGCGACAGTGGCAATGAACAGTGAAGTAAAAGATATTAAAAACAGGAAATCGGGCCGGTGGGCAATAGAAGTGAAAGATATAAGCACGGGCAAAAAACATTACCATGTGGCCGATTTTGTTTTTATTGGTGCAGGCGGTGGTACCCTGCCCCTGCTTGAAAAATCTGATATACCGGAAGCACAGGGCTATGGCGGTTTTCCCATCAGCGGGCAGTGGCTCAAGTGCAATAATGAAACCGTGATTGCACAGCACCATGCAAAAGTATATGGCAAGGCATCTGTGGGAGCGCCGCCCATGAGTGTGCCGCATTTGGATACAAGGGTAATTGAAGGAAAGCAGCATTTATTTTTTGGCCCTTATGCAGGCTTCAGCACTAAATTTTTAAAGAACGGCTCTTACTGGGATCTGTTCCTCAGCATAGAATCAGATAATATTTTTCCCATGCTCAGCGCCGGCTGGAAAAATTTGCCGCTCACCAAATACCTGGTGCAGCAAGTGGTGCAGTCTGACGAAGAAAGGCTGGATGCGCTGAAAGAATATTTTCCGAAGGCAAAAAAACAAGACTGGGAGCTTGCAGTTGCCGGGCAGCGTGTGCAGGTGATAAAAAAAGATAAGGACGGCAACGGCACGCTTGAGTTCGGCACCGAGGTAGTTTGCAGCGCCGATGGCAGCATTGCGGGGCTGCTGGGTGCATCACCGGGGGCAAGCACTGCTGTCAATATCATGCTGGACACACTGCAAAAATGTTTCCCGGCGCAGATGCAGTCAACCGATTGGCAAAACAAATTAAATGCACTGGTACCTGTAAGGGCAAAATCTTTTATAACCAACCCTTCGCTTGTTAGCGACAGCAGGGAGCATACTGCAAAAGTGCTGGGATTGGAAGGATGACATTGTCATCCCTCAATGAAGAATTTGCGTGCCCATTGCAATGACCAACTTTATACTGCCCGGCAGCGTTTTAATAAAAGAACTGCTCTGAAATAATCTTCCCTTCTTTCACTTCATAAACCATCAGCTCATTTATTTGTATCCTGCCGATGCCTTCCACGGTTATATCCACCTCCCTGCCTACTGCAAAATGATTGCCTGCCACCACCGGGGCTGTAGTAAAAAGCCTGTGCGCCCCGGTTATTCTTTTTACCCAGTCTTCACCTTTTTTGCGAACGGGCAGCTTGCCTTCTTCGTTTTTGAAATAAGGAGAGTGGGCAGGCTCAATACTTTTTACAGCATCGCTGAATAATTCATCCTGTATATCGAACCATTTTTCCTGTTGTGCCAGTTCATCAAAGCGGTTGGCAACATCCTGTGTTGTCAGAACCTTGTTGTTTGTTGTTGTCATTGTTTATTGTTTTAAATGTTTATTTAAAATGGATTGCCTGTCCCGGTTTCGCAATAGCTTTTCAGGCTTGCCATAAACCTTGCCCAATCGTAATTGCAGGCCGCAAACATATCTGTGGCTTCCCGCCAGCCGGAATGTGCAAAACGTACAATCGTTTTCCCGTCTTTTTCTTCCAGTGCAAACGAAATGTTTGTGCCAATCCATTCGTCCATGGCATTGATGCAATGCCATTCCACTTTTGCATAGGGAATAAGCGATGTTACTTTTATTTCATTTTTGATAGTGCCGAAGGTAAAAGTATTTACAAAGCCAACTTCTGCCCTGGCAATCGCCTGCTTTGCCCACCAGCCTGTAAGCCCTTCCTGTGTGCTGATGGCTTCATAAACTTTCTCTGCCGGCGCTTTAATAACGAATTTGTGAAGGATGTCTGCCATAGTCTGTTTTAATTTTCTGTTTAATTTAATGTTGATTGTAATTGCTGCAGGTAAGTTGTCCAGCCCATTGAGCAGCTGTCATAACATTCAAATGCCGGCACCAGGCCTTCATGTGTGAATGTGATGGTTGTTTTGCCGGCTTTGGCAGCAATATCAAAGCAGATCTTTGTGCCGTTCCATTCATCTTTCTTGTCTAAAAAAACAAGGTCGCTTTCTGTTACCAGCCAGGCAATTCTTTGGAAGGGAATAAGCTCCACTAATTTTTGTTTGGTATAATGCGGCCCTCCTGCTGCGTAAAAGCTGAATTCATCGTTTAGCTTTTCAGCTTTCCCGGTGATGCTCTCCCCGTAAAACCCGTTCCACCATTGGGCAGGATCCAGCAGCAATGTAAAGCTTTCTGCCGCTGTTTTTGTGGTTTCAAAGCTGAATGAGAAATTTTCTTTTTTCATGCGTTTTAATTAATATTTTAATGATATTTTATTTTGATAAAGCAAAGCTACTGCCCGGTTATTACTTTCACAGGTGGGTAAACGGACATTACAGGGGGTTGTTTTGGACAGGCAGGCTTTTTACCTTTGGTGTATGAAACACCTCAGCATTGTAGTGCCCGATGGGCAAACCAATTTAAGTACTGCTGCCTGCATAGTGGGCACTTATGAAATATTGAATACTGCGAACAGCTACCGGAAGCAATCAGGCAAAGGGGAACTGTATATAATAGAACTGGCAGGCGTATCAAAAAAATCGGAAATCAATGACGGGCTGCTGACGATAAAGCCGCATACCCATATTGCGGCTGTCAGCAAAACAGACCTTATTATTATTCCTTCGCTGGCACGGGATTATGAAAAAGCGATGAAAGGAAATAAACAATTGGTGGAGTGGATAGGGGAACAGCACAGGCAGGGTGCAGAAGTGGCCAGCATGTGCACCGGCACATTTATGCTGGCGGCGGCAGGATTGCTGGATGGCAAAAACTGCTCTACACATTGGTCTGCCGCTGATACATTCAGGGCATTGTTTCCAAAAGTGCATTTGCAAACAGATAAGCTGATCACTGATGAGAACGGCATTTATACTAACGGCGGAGCCTATTCTTTTTTAAACCTGGTGATTTACCTGGTAGAAAAATATTTTGACAGGCAAACAGCTGTTCATTGCTCTAAGATTTTCCAGGTGGAAATAGACCGCCAGAGCCAGTCTGCCTTTGCTATATTTTCTGGTCAAAAATCCCATGATGATGAAGTGGTAAAAAAAGCACAGGCCTATATTGAAAGCAGGATAGACGAAAAGATATTGGTGGAAGACCTGTCTTCACGGTTTGCCGTAGGCAGGCGGAACTTTGACAGGCGCTTTATCAAAGCTACGGGCAACACACCGGTAGAATATGCCCAGCGGGTAAAAATTGAAGCAGCCAAAAAAGCATTTGAAAGCACCCGTAAAACCATCAATGAAGTGATGTATGAAGTGGGGTACTCAGATGTAAAAGCTTTCCGGGAGGTTTTCAGGAAAATAACAGGAATGTCCCCGCTGGCATACAGGATGAAATATAATAAAGAGGCAATGGTTTAAAGCAGCATATTGCTGTTCATGCTATGTTCTTATCCGATTGGGATTTGCTTATTACAAAATTCCACTGCAATAGTGCGGCGAAGTTTTATTTTTACCGGAACAAGCTTTTGCCCTGCCTGTCGCTGCTTTGCCTTTCCACCATCCAGCCCGGGTATTCATACGGTAATGCACTGGCACTGTCGAGGCGTGTAAGATCATCGGTATCCAGCTGTATGTTTACTGAATCAATATTTTGCTGCAGCTGCTCAGGCCGTTTGGCACCAATAATGGTGCTGGTAATGCCTGCCTGCTGCCGAACCCATGCCAAAGCAATTTGTGCCACAGTCGCATTGTGCTTTTTGCCCAGTTTATCCATCACGTCAATAATGCTGTATGCTTTTTCTTTATTGACAGGAGGAAAATCAAAAGTATCCCTCCGGGAATCCCCGGCACTCTGGTTATCACGCCTGTACTTGCCTGAAAGAAAACCGCCGGCCAAAGGGCTCCACGGCATAATGGCCAGTTGCTGGTCCTGCGCCAGCGGAATAATTTCCCTTTCAATATCGCGGGAGGCGACAGAATAATAATATTGCAGGCCCACAAATTTGTTCCATCCTTTTTGCGCTGCAATACCCTGCGCTTTCATCACCAGCCATGCCGGCCAGTTGCACACGGCTATATAACGCACTTTTCCTGAAAGCACCACATCGTTCAGGGAATGCATGATCTCTTCCACCGGCGTAAGCTTGTCCACACCGTGCACATACAGCACGTCAATATGCCCGGTTTGCAGGCGCTGCAGGCTTTCATCCACCGAATTAAAAATATGGTAACGGGAAAGACCCACACTGTTGGGTTTGTCTTTCATCCGCCCACGCACTTTGGTCGCAATCACCACTTCATCCCTGCAGGCGCCAATATCTTTCAGTGATTGCCCCAGCAGTTGCTCCGATTGCCCGAAAGAATATACGTTGGCGGTATCAATAAAATTAATGCCTGCATCAATAGCTGTTTTGATGAGATCGTTTACTTCTTTTTGCTGCAGCTTTCCTATGTTTTCCCATATACCTGCATTTTGCCCGCCAAATGTCATGGTGCCAAAACAGATTTCAGAAACCAGCAGCCCCGTGTTTCCTAAAAGATTATATTTCATTTTTGCTTTGTATTTAATGATTGTATTGCAAAGTTCAGCTTAATAGCAGGAAAAGAAAAACGATGAACAATAAATAATGTTGAAATGTTTTTCGGCTGCTTACTAAATAGGGAAACTTTTTTGCCGGTATTTTAATTTTACCAATTACCGTAAGTTTGTCTTCCCAAAGTGTATAAAACTTAGCCGATGCAGAGCGTCCCCGTTCAACTTACTTACGAAAGCACAGGATATTTTTCACCTATTGTTTTGGATTATATAAAAGGGGCGGAGCAATTGAAGCCTTTTTACGATCATCCCGTGTCGCCGGAAGGAATAAGAGCAGCGATTGCCTGCCGCAGGCAGTTTACCACCGATAGAAAATTATTAGTGCAATTGTTGCAGGAACAATACAAAGATGTTGACCTTACCCAGCAACAGCAATTGTACCTGCAGCAGCTGGCCGGCGAAAACACTTTTACCATTTGCACTGCACACCAGCCGAATATTTTTACCGGGCACCTGTATTTCATTTATAAAATCGTGCATGCTATTAAGCTGGCAGATACATTGACAAAGGAATTGCCGGAATACAAATTTATACCGGTGTACTATATGGGCAGCGAAGATGCCGACCTGGAAGAGCTGGGCCATATTTATCTCGGCGGGAAAAAATATGAATGGAAAACAAACCAGCAGGGCGCCGTGGGCAGGATGAAAGTGGACAAAGCACTGCTGCAACTGATAGAAGATATCAGCGGGCAATTGCTGGTGCATGAACAAGGAAAAGAAATAGTGGCATTGATGAAACGTTACTATCAATTGGGCGCCACTATTGAACAGGCCACTTTTAAACTGGTAAATGAATTGTTTGCGGAATATGGTTTATTGATCCTGCTGCCGGACAGGCCATTGGTAAAGCGTGCATTCATCCCCGTTATTAAAAAGGAATTAGAGCAGCAATTTTCCCATAGGGCAGTACAGGAAACGGTCAGCGCATTTCCGTCCCAATACAAAGTGCAGGCAGCGGGCAGGGAGTTGAATTTGTTTTATTTGGAAGAAGGCAGGAGGGGGAGGATAGAAGTGACCGGTGGTCAGTGGTCGGTGGCCGGTAGCCGGTCTTTTTCTAAAGATGAAATACTAAAAGAATTGGAAGCGTTTCCTGAACGCTTCAGTCCCAATGTAATTCTTCGCCCTGTGTTGCAGGAAACAATATTACCCAATGTTGCCTTTATCGGCGGCGGAGGCGAAATTGCTTACTGGCTGGAGCTGAAAAAAGTGTTTGAAGCAGCCGCAGTGCCATTTCCTGTATTGGTGCTGCGGAATTCTTTTTTATTGGTAGCAGCACAACAGCAGGAGCTGATGCAAAAGCTTGGTATTCCGGTGCAGGAAATATTTGAGCCCGAAGCAGCAATACTCAACAGGCTGGTAAAAAAGATGAGCAACCATCAATTGCATCTGGATAAAGAAAAGAATGAACTAACGGAATTGTATAGCCACATTAAAACCATTGCATCTAATATAGATAATTCATTGCAGTTGCATGCCGATGTGTTACTGAAAAAGGCTTTGCATAAAATAGAAGTGCTTGAAAAGAAAATGCTGAAAGCAGAAAAGCATCACTTTGAAGCGCAGCAGCGGCAGTTGCATAAGCTGAAAGCGCAGTTATTCCCCAATAATTCTTTACAGGAGCGGATAGAGAATTTTATGCCCTTTTATGCAAGGCAGGGAAAAGCATTTATCAAAATGATCTATGAAAATTCGCTGGCGCTGGAACAGGAGTTTGTGGTGATTAACAACGGATTGAAAGTGAAGGATAGATACACTGATAAAACGGATAAGGCAGATAGGCGCTGATTTTTTGCAAAGCAAAAACAATCCGTTTTCATCCGCTGCACCAGCATCATCCGTGTATCTATCTTTATTCTCCGGCCTTATCAAACTCATTCGTATATCCAAACCTTTGCACATTCTTCACGCTTTCCATCACAATATCATCCTGGTATTCTTTGTATGCTTCCAGCTTTCCTGCAATGGAAGTATCATGCAGTGCTAAAATTTGTGCAGCCAATATACCTGCATTCTTAGCGCCGTTAAGTGCCACAGTGGCAACAGGAACGCCGTAGGGCATTTGTAAAATAGAAAGGATGCTGTCCCAACCATCAATAGAGTTGGATGATTTTACGGGCACGCCGATTACCGGCAGTATCGTTTGTGCAGCCACCATGCCAGGCAGGTGCGCAGCGCCACCGGCCCCGGCGATGATCACTTTCAATCCACGCTCTTTTGCCGTGGAGGCATACTCTTTCAGCCTTTCGGGGGTGCGGTGTGCCGATACAATGGTCAGCTCAGGCTCCACATCAAACTGGCGCAGCATTTCGGCCGCCCCTTTCATTACTTCCAAATCGCTTTCGCTGCCCATAATGATTCCTACTAAAGTGCCCATATTAAAAATTTTGCACAAAGAAAAGGTAAAACGGGCAGATAAAAACAGCCGTTGCCCTATTCTGTTAATGTTTTGTTTTTGGTGCGGCCCGGTGTTTGAACATTGGTTGAACGGTAACAATTATGTGGTGAATGGCTTTAACTTTGGCGGCAATAAATAATCTGAATGTGTTCTTACTATGAATCACAACAGCAGTGATAAAATAACCAACATGCAGCATACGCAAAAAATCATTGTATCTTTTTCCTTGTTGATGCTGATCCTTTTTTCTGCCTGTAAAAGCAAGACCGGAGAAAACGGCAAAAAAAAAGATAACGGCCCCGTAATTGTGGATGTGCTGATCGCAAAGCCACAGCAGGTAAATAATATCGTTGAAGCCAACGGTACCGTGGTAGCCAATGAGTTTACAGAGATCCACCCCGAAGTAAGCGGCAGGCTCACTTATCTTAATATTGCTGAAGGCAATGCAGTGCAGCAGGGAACGGTGCTGGCAAAGATCAATTCGGCCGACCTGGCAGCACAGGTTGCCAAAAGCAAAGTGCAGCTTGACCTTGCCCAAAAAACGGCCGATCGGTATAATCAACTGCTGGCGATCAACGGTATCAACCAAAGCGATTATGATGCGGCAATAAACCAGGTGAACAGCCTGCAGGCTGACATTAGTTATACGCAAACGCTCATTGATAAAACCATTATCAGGGCACCTTTTACGGGCACACTGGGATTGAGGCAGGTAAGCCCCGGGGCGTATGTTACGCCGGCCACCGTGCTTGCCACTATTCAGCAGACAAGCCAGGTAAAAATTGATTTTACATTACCTGAAATATATGGCAGCATCATTAAAAAGGGATTAATAGTGGAAGTGGAAACAGATGCAGCTTCTGGCCAGCGGGCAAGGGCCATGATAACAGCTATTGAGCCCGGCGCCAATACCGATACAAGAAATTTGAAAGTGAGGGCTGTATTGCAGGGGGCAAAGCCTAACCCCGGGGGGTTTGTAAAAGTGTTTATTGATGAAGGCAAAACAAGGTCGTCTGTAAAAGTGCCCGCAAGCGCTATTATACCGGACGATAAAAATAACCAGCTGGTGCTGGTGAAAGGCGGTAAGGCAAAATTTGTAAATGTACGCACCGGCGTGAGGGAAGCTGACATGGTAGAAATTATGGAGGGGATTAATACCGGCGATTCCGTGATAGTATCCGGCGTTTTATTTGTCCGCCCTAAAAACATGGTAAAAGTGCGGAGCGTAAAGACCGAGGATCAGTTAGAAGCTGAGCAGCAAAAAGAAGACAGTGTTGCGCAATAATGCGTAGAAAAATATTTGAATAAAAGCTGAGCAAACAATTGCATGAATATTTCTGAATTATCATTAAAGCGCCCTGTGCTGGCCACCGTGCTGAACCTTATGATCATTTTGTTCGGTGTGGTGGGCTATACATTCCTTGCCGTTCGTGACTATCCCGCTATTGATCCTGCCATTATAAATGTTTCCACTTCTTATACCGGCGCCAACCCTGATATTATAGAAAGCCAGGTAACAGAGCCGCTGGAAAAGCAGATCAATGGCATACCGGGCATTAAAACAATTACTTCTTCAAGCTCGCTGGGCAGCAGCAATATTACCGTGGAGTTTGAACTGGGGGTTGATCTTGAAGTGGCCGCCAGTGATGTGAGGGATAAAGTGAGCCAGGCTGCCAGGGCATTACCACAGGATATTGATGCGCCGCCGGTAGTGACAAAGGCTGATGCCAACAGCGATTTCATTATGATCGTTGCGGTGCAAAGCCGTACCAAAAGCCTGATGGAACTAAGCGACTATGCAGAGAATGTGCTGCAGCAGCAGTTTCAAACGGTGAACCAGGTAAGTGCTGTAAATATTTTCGGGCAAAAGCGGTATGCCATGCGGATATGGATTGATCCTGACAAGATGAATGCTTACAATGTAAGTTTTTCTGATGTCCGCACTTCCATCAACAATGAAAATATTGATTTGCCGCCGGGAAAAATTTATGGCAACAATACAGAGCTTACTATTAAAACACTGGGGCGGCTTACCAATGAAAAACAATTCCGTGACCTGATCATTAAAGAAGACAGCTCGGGCATTGTGCGCTTAAGCGATGTGGCAAGGGTGGAAATAGCACCGGAGAACCTGGAGCAAAGCTGGAAATACAATGGGGTGAATGCCGTTGGCGTGGTTATTATCCCGCAGCCCGGCGCCAACAATATACAGATTGCAGATGATATTTATAAAAGGTTAGATGCTATAAAGAAAACGAACAGGTCAGATATTGAAATGAATATCCTGCTGGATAATACAGTCAATATCCGCCACTCCATTGCAGAAGTAAAAGAAACTTTGCTGATCGCGTTTTCATTGGTGGTACTGGTGATATTTTTCTTTTTCCGTGACTGGCTGATCGCCATCAGGCCATTGATAGATATTCCCATTTCATTGGTGGCGACTTTCTTTATTATGTATGTTTCCGGTTTTTCCGTTAACATTCTTACGCTGCTGGGTATTGTGCTGGCAACCGGGCTGGTGGTGGATGATGGCATTGTGGTGACTGAAAATATTTTCCGCAAGCTGGAGCAGGGCATGCCTATCCGCAAGGCAGCGCTGGAAGGGAGCAAGGAAATATTCTTTGCAGTTATCTCTACTTCCATCACACTGGCAATCGTGTTTTTGCCGGTAATATTTTTAGAAGGATTTATCGGCAGGCTGTTCCGTGAATTTGGCGTTACGCTGGCGGCGGCCGTATTGATATCGGCATTTGTGTCACTAACGATCACGCCTGTACTAAATGTGCTGCTCAGCCGGAAAAATGGTTACCACAGCAAATTTTATCAAAGAACAGAACCTTTCTTCCAGGGAATGGAGAATGGCTACAGGAACCTGCTGCAGGGATTCTTAAAAGTGCGCTGGCTGGCATGGGTGATCATTGCGGCCTGCGGTGTAACGATATACTTCATAATGCAAAGCCTGCAAAGCGAAATAGCGCCGCTGGAAGACAGGAGCAGTGTGCGTTTCAATGTAACGGCACAGGAAGGTACCAGCTACGCCCGCATGCAAAAGATTGCTGACGATATTTCCAACTATTTATACGATTCAATACCGGAAAGAGACTTTGTATTTGCCCGTACGCCTGCCAACAGCGGGATTAACAGTACGCAGCCAAGGCTTGCGCTGGTGCCCGCCGATGAAAGGAAACGCAGCCAGGATCAAATTGCACTTGACCTTAACAAAAAGCTGCAGCGCTTTAATGATGCCAGGATATCTGCCATACAGGAGCAAACCATTGCCGTAGGCGCCGGTTCAAGGGGAAGCCTGCCGGTGCAGTTTGTATTGCAGAACCAGGATATCAATAAGCTGAAGGAAGTGATCCCTAAGTTTTTGGACATGGCAAGAGATGATAAAGAAACTTTTGGAACAATAGACGTCAATCTCAAGTTCAACAAGCCTGAAGTAGACCTGGTGCTGGACAGGATGAAGATCAAAGACCTGGGGTTGTCTTCGGAAGAAGTAGTGTCTGCTATACAGTCTGCATTCAGCGGCGGCAGGCTGGCCTATTTTATTATGAACGGGCATCAATACCAGGTGATAGTGCAGGTGGACCGTGGGGAACGTAACCAGCCTGTGGATATAACGAGGCTGTATGTACGAAACAGCAAAGGGGAAAATATCCCGTTGAGCTCGGTGGTAAGGCTTGAGGAAGGAAGCAGTCCTTCCACTTATTATCACTACAACCGTTATAAGAGCGCCACAATCTCTGCATCGTTGGCCGAAGGCAAAACAGTAGGCGACGGCATTAAAGCCATGCAGGCTATTGCCGGAAAATTATTAGATGAAAGTTATCAAACTGCTTTGTCAGGCCCTTCAAGGGATTACGAGGAAAGCTCTTCCAATATCATGTTTGCTTTTGTGCTTGCACTGATATTAATTTATCTTGTATTGGCTGCACAGTTTGAAAGTTTCCGTGATCCATTCATCATCATGCTCACCGTGCCGCTGGCATTGGCGGGCGCCTTATTAAGCCTTTCCATCTTTGGGCAAACGCTGAATATATTTTCTGAAATAGGAATGATAATGCTGATCGGGCTGGTGACAAAGAATGGTATTTTGATAGTGGAGTTTGCCAACCAAAAAAGGGAGCAGGGTATGGGTAAATTAAAGGCAGTAGTGGAAGCATCATCACAAAGGCTGCGGCCGATACTGATGACAAGCCTTGCCACATCACTGGGCGCCTTACCCATCGCATTAAGCCTTGGTGCTGCTTCTACCAGCCGCATTCCATTGGGTATTGTAATTGTGGGCGGCATTTTGTTCTCACTCATTTTAACTTTGCTGGTGATACCTGCCGTGTACACTTTCCTTTCAGGAAAGCACAAAGCAGAAAAAATTGAAATAGCGGAATGATAAAGAATATTTTGACGATAGGGCTATTGTTATTTTGTTGTACAGTTACTGCACAGCCACCCCTGCCCCTGCAGCAGGCCATTGATATTGCATTAAAGAATAGCCTGGATATACAATTGCTGCACAACAAGGTAACGGTTGACAGTATTTATAATAATTACGGCTACGCAGGCGGCCTGCCCGTTGTAACGAGTGCGGTAAGCGATAATGAACAGATTACTACCGTAAACCAAAAATTGAACAGCGGCGAACAAATAAACCGTAACAATGCAGCCGCCAATTCACTTGCTGCCAATGTTACCGGCAGCATTTTGTTGTACAATGGTGGAAGGGTAGTGGCAACAAAAAAACGCTTGGCACAATTGCAGCAGCAAAGCAGCAAGCTGCTCAATTCGCAGGTGCAGAATATCATCGCTGATGTAAGCAATGCTTATTATGATGTGGTGCGGCAGCAGGGTTATGCGGTAACAATTGAAAGGTCAATTGATGCAGCAAAGCAAAGGCTGGACATAGTAAAGACGAGCCAGCAGGTAGGCCTTGCCAATAATGCAGACCTGTTTCAATCGCAAATTGATTTGAATGCATTGGTACAGCAGCAGCAGGCGCAGGAACTGGTAATAGCACAGGCCAAAGCGGAATTATTAAGGCTGCTCACTTTAAAAGCAGACAGCGCTGTAGTAATACAGGACAGCATCATTGTTGATAAAACAATTGATTTCACCACTGTGCTTAACCGGCTTGACCAAAACCCTGATATCGCTGCAGCACAGGACCAGGTATTTATTAATGAGCAGATAGTAAAAGAAACGGCTGCACAGCGCTATCCTTCTATCAGGGCGACAACGGGCTATAATTTCAGCAGGAACAATGCAGGTGCCGGGCAGGTATTGCTCAACCAGTCTTACGGACCTACGGTTGGTATCAGCATTGGCATTCCCATATTCAACGGTTCAATTTATAAACGCCAGCAACAGGCAGCATCAATAGATGTGAATAATGCAGGCATTCAAAAAAATATTTTGCTGAGGGATTATACAGCGCAGGCTGTTAAAACATACCAGGCGTACAGCAGCACTTTGCACCAACTGGAAACAGCACAGAACAATTACGCCCTTTCATCCCAGTTGCTTGATCTTGTGCTGAAGCGTTTTCAACTGCGGCAGGCAACTATCGTGGAGGTGAAAAACGCACAGCAAAGTTTTGAAGAAGCAGGTTACCAACTCATCAATCTTAATTATGCTGCAAAATTTTCTGAGACGGAATTAAAGCGGCTGGCAAGTCTGCTTACGAATTAAACTGCTAATGCCTAAATTTTATAAACCCAAACTTTAAACCTTAGACCTTAAACTTTAAACTCACTTCGCTATCACTTTCAGCGTACTTTTTATCCTGTTCACCTGG
This sequence comes from Bacteroidota bacterium, assembly GCA_048498115.1. GTDB lineage: Bacteria > Bacteroidota > Bacteroidia > Chitinophagales > Chitinophagaceae > Ferruginibacter. The sequence goes on from JBEHYP010000099.1 coordinate 14,019, forward strand.
TGAATGAGCTCCTGCTTTTCTTTGCTGATAACAGTTACATGCCCCATCTTTCTTCCCGGCTTAGTTTGCTTTTTTCCATAAATATGTACAAACACGTTGGGGATATTGAGTATGGCTTCTAGCCCTTCATAATAAGCAGGGCCGCTG
>JBEHYP010000100.1:0-14088 GCA_048498115.1 Bacteroidota bacterium
ACGTGGCCCATCACCGGAATGCCCGCCGAAACGATGGCACGCATCCCCAAAAATATTATCCGTAACGCCTTTGGCCGGCACTGTACATAGCCAGGTGACTATTACCGGGCATAATTTTACAGGTGCTTACCCGGTTAATCCCGGCTATGGTATCAGTTTTGGCGGGTCTCCTGCAGATTCTGCCGCAATACTTTCTGACAGTGTAATTACTGCATGGGTAGGCGGGGGAGGCAGCGGTAATGTAAAAGTAGGCAACGATTATGGAGTGGATACATTTCCCGGTTTTGTATACACGCCTGTTCCGCCCGTAGGCACCAGCCCCTGGCAATATGTGGGCGCAGCCGGTTTTACTGATGGTTTAGTTTCCAATGTAAATATTGCTGTTGACAAAAACGATGTGCCTTATGTTGCTTTTTTAGATTCATTGCAAAGGCCAAGGGTGGCAAAGTTTGACGGCAGCAATTGGGTAAACTTGAGCAACCCAACGGATAGTTCCTATACCACATTGCAATTGCTGGTAGATACGGCCAATAACCCTATTGTAATGTTCTTTTCTGAAAGCACCTTGAGGGTAAAAAAATTTACAGGCAGCAATTGGGTAGATATAAGCCTAACATATAGTGTATCTAACGGGAATTTTGCCGCAGTGGTTGATAAACAAAATTCAATTAACCTGGCTTACGTATTAGATACAACAGTATTCTTATTTAAGTATGATGGTATAGCGTGGAGCAGCCATTCAAGAGTAGGATATTGTCCAAGTGGTTCGGAAATAAACATGACAGCTGATAAAAACGATACACTCTACATTGTATTCACAGAAGGAAGTACCGGCTCAGCCTACATTGGGCAGCTATCAGTAAAAAAACTTTCCGGCAATTTATGGGTACAGGTAGGTGGAGGAGGCTTTACGCAATCAACAGTAGGTAATTTTTATCCTTCCATTGCTATTGACAGTTCAGGCAATCCCGTTGTTGCAGTACAGGAAGATAATGGGTTTGAAAGGGCAAGTGTATACCGCTTTGACGGCACCAACTGGAATGCTTTGGGCGGCAGGCTATTTACCCGTGGCCGTGTTCATTTTATGTCGTTGGCAATTGGCAATGATATAAAGCCATCTATTGCTTTTCGTGATGATAGCTACAATAATCAGGGTACAGTGATGGAATACAATAACTATTCAGGCACATGGAGTACTGTTGGGGAAAAGGGATTTTTACCCTGCTCATCGTTAACCTCAAAGGGTTTAATAAAAGACAGGCAAAATACAAAATGGATAGTGTTTCCTGATATTACACAGGGCAACAGGTTAAGCGTAATGAAACTGGAAGAGTTTAAATGGATTGGCGCTGTAAGCACTGCCTGGGAAAACCCCGCTAACTGGAGTACAGGCCAATTACCTGACAGCAGCTCCAATGTATTTATTCCTTCGGGCAGTACCGTAGTGCTTGGCAGTAATGCCACTATTAACAGCATTACTGTAAACCCTGGTGCATTTTTTACCATTATGCAGGGTAATACGCTGACCGTTTTACAACCATAGTTTTTTAAATACATTATTTAACTTCGGCTGTACTGATTACAGCCGTTTTTACTGTTATAAAATTGTTGACGGCTTACGTGAAAGTAATTAACAATCCTCAGCATTAGTATTCCGTTAACCATTACTATCTATATCTTACTTTACAAAACATAAAAATATTATGGGAAAATTTTCAGGAAAAACAGTGCTCGTTACCGGTAGTGGCCGCGGCATTGGCCGGGCGATTGCGCTGAAGTTTGCACAGGAAGGCGCCGGTGTAATTATAAACGATTTGCACAATGATGATAATGCGAAGGACACTATTCAGCAGGTGCAGGCTGCAGGCGCCAAAGCAATATTCATAGAAGCAGATATCAGCAAGCCGGAAAACACAGCACAAATGGTACAGCAGGCCATTGCTGAAATGGGCCAGCTGGATATTTTAATAAACAATGCCGGCATTGAAATACGGGCGCCGTTTTGGGAAGTAACCGAGCAACAGTATGATTTGGTAATGAATGTAAACCTTAAAGGCATGTTTTTTTTAACGCAGGCCTTTGTAAAATACCTTAAAGAAAACAACCGCCCCGGTGTAATTGTAAACAACAGCAGCGTACATGAAGAGCTTCCTTTTCCCAATTTTGCTTCTTACTGCGCCAGCAAGGGCGGCATGCAAATGGTAATGCGTAACCTGGCAGTGGAGCTGTCGCCATTGAACATCCGTATCAATAACGTGGCTCCGGGTGCCATCAAAACACCTATTAATGCTAACCTGCTCAGCAAGCCGGAATTGATCAATGCATTGCAAAACAATATTTCCCTTCACCGCTTGGGCGATCCTGAGGATGTAGCCAATGTAATTGCATTTTTGGCAAGCGATGAGGCAAAGTATGTTACGGGCAGCACGTATTATGTAGATGGGGGACTTGCTTTTCATTATACGGAGCAATAACGTAATAGGGATTTAATCCAAAAATCTATATCTTCAATCCCTAAAAAAATTGCTAACGATATGGACGCTGCTATTCAACAAAAAATTGATTCCTGGCTTAATGGAAACTACGAACAATCTGTAAAAGATGAAATAAAAAGACTGCAAAAAGAAAACCCGGATGAGCTTGCAGAAGCTTTTTATAAAAACCTGGAATTTGGTACCGGTGGCTTACGTGGTATTATGGGCATCGGCACCAACAGGATGAACAAATACACCGTAGGCATGGCCACACAGGGTTATGCCAATTATTTAAAACAAAGTTTTGGCGATAATGTAAAAGTGGTGGTGGGGCATGACAGCCGTAACAACAGCCGTTTTTTTGCAGAAACCACTGCTAATGTATTTGCCGCCAATGGTATTAAAGTGTATCTATTTGAGGAGCTGAGGCCTACGCCTGAGCTGAGCTTTGCTATCCGCCATCTGGGCTGCCAGGGCGGCGTGGTATGTACTGCATCGCACAATCCTAAAGAGTACAATGGCTATAAAGCCTATTGGGATGATGGCGCACAAATGGTGGCGCCGCATGATGTGAACACGATAAAAGAAGTGGAAAAAATTGCATCAGCAGATGATGTAAAATGGAGCGGGGGCGAAGCCAACATTACTTTGATTGGAAAAGATATAGATGAAGCATACATCAAAATGGTAAAAAGCCTCAGTGTATATCCTGAAGTATGTGCAAAGCAGCATGATTTAAAAATTGTGTATACTCCCATCCACGGTACCGGCATTAAAATGGTGCCGCCTGTATTGAAAGCATTCGGTTTTGATAATGTAACCATCGTGGAAGAGCAAAGCACTCCTGATGGCAATTTCCCTACAGTAGTATACCCCAATCCCGAAGAAAGGGAAGCCATGAGCATTGGCCTTGCCAAAGCGCAGGCGCTGGATGCAGATATTTTATTGGGTACTGACCCCGACAGCGACCGTGTGGGCATCGGCATCAAAAATAATAAAGGCGAATGGATACTCATGAACGGTAACCAGACCGCCGTGCTTGCTTTTAATTATTTAATTGAAGCAAGGAAGACAAAAGGCATCGCACAGCCGGATGATATGGTGGTGAAGACAATCGTTACTACATACATGATTGACAATATTGCCAAACAAAACGGCGTGGCTTGCTACAATGTGCTTACGGGTTTTAAATGGATCGCTTCGCTCATCAAAGCAAAAGAAGGCAAAGAAAAATACATTATCGGCGGCGAAGAAAGCTTTGGCCTGATGATCGGCGACCAGATAAGGGATAAAGATGCAGTGAGCGCCGTGGCATTGCTGTGCGAAATGGCCGCTTACGAAAAAGAGAAGGGCAGGAGCCTGTATGATAAATTGATTGACCTGTATGTGCAGTATGGTTTATATAAGGAAGAACTGGTGAGCATCACTAAAAAAGGAATGAACGGCGCTAAGGAAATTGCCGGCATGATGACCGGCTACCGTGAAAACCCGCCGAAAACTATTGATGGTGTGCCGGTAGAAAAATTATTAGACTACCAGCTGCAGGCAGGCAAAAATTTAACCACCGGTGAAGAATGGAAAATTGATTTACCCAAGAGCAATGTGCTGCAATTTATTTTGGGTGATGGCACCAGCATTTCTGCACGGCCCAGCGGCACAGAACCTAAAATAAAATTTTATTTTAGCGTCAATACGAAAATTGCTGATGCCGCAGCATTTGAAGCGGCAGAAAAAGAACTGAACAGTAAAATCACGAGGATAATCAATGAAATGAAACTGAAATAAAATATGGTGAGGCAGTCTTAAAAGTTAAATATTTTTCACACAAGAAACAGGGTAATACATAAATAACCAAAATCAATCTTTGTTCTTTGTATTCTTTGTGTTCACTGGGAAATAAACTTTTTGAGACAGCCTCGTTTTTAAATGCCCAATAAAACCATGAAGTATTTTTTCTTTACCTGTTATATTGTTTTTTCTTTTGCCTGCGCTGCACAGTCCTATAATTCGGCAGCCTTTAACCAAAAGGTAAAAACGCTCCGTGTTTTTTTAGATAAAAATCATTATGCCCCGCTTACATGGAATGACAGCGCTTCTGCTCTTTTATATGACCGCTGGCTGGAAGTGCTGGATGATGGCAGGCTGTATTTTACGCAGCAGGATATTGATGCCCTTGCTGCATACAAAACAAAACTGGATGACGAATTAAATGGCAACAGTTGGGCATTTTTTGACCTGAGTGTCCAGTTGTATAAAAAAGCTCTTCGCCGTGCGGATAGCCTCAGGAAACAAATACTTTCAAAGCCGCTTGATTTTTCCAAACCGGATGCAGTGCATTATCCTTTTACCGGCTATGCTGCCTCCCCGGCAGAATTGCAGCAGCGTTATATAAAACTGTATAAGTGGCGCATATTGAACAGCATCGTTACTGAGCTTGACAGCACTGAAAATGGTAACAATCTTGCAAAAGCACCTGCTGATTTTGCTGCCAAAGAAAATAAAATAAGGGAAAGGCTCAGGGGGCGGAACAGCAATTCACAGGAAAATGAAGAATGGCTGCAAAACGAAATGGCCGACAGGTACATGCAGGCTGTTTCATGGTGCTATGATCCCCACACTATGTACATGAATCTTACAGAGAAAAAAGATTTTGAAACAGGGCTGAGTGGATTTGAATACAGCATCGGGATGTCCCTAGAACAAAATGAAGAAGGTAATTATGAAGTGGACCGGCTGGAGCCCGGCGGCAGCGCCTGGCGTTCCGGCGAACTGCACAAAGGGGATATCGTACTGTCAATAAAAAAAGGCAATGAACCGCCAACAGAGCTTTCTGATATGGATGAAGACGAAGTGGAAGCGTTGATGAGCGGCAGTAGTGATGAAAAAATGGAATTAACGGTAAAGACCACCGCAGGAATAACAAAAAAAATAACCCTGTCAAAAGAAAAAGTAACCGATGATGAAGGCATTGTAAAAAGTTATGTTATTGGCAGCGGCAGCCAGAAAACAGGGTATATACAATTGCCGGGTTTTTACAGCCGGGAATCTGAAGGGGATGGAGACCCGAAGTTTGATGGCTGTGCCAATGATGTTTCCAAAGAAATAGTGAAGCTGACAAGGGATACTATTGCCGGCCTTATCCTTGACCTTCGCTACAATGGCGGCGGCAGCATGTGGGAAGCGATGCAGCTGGCGGGCATTTTTATTGACTACGGTCCGGTTGGTTCTGTAAAAGACAGAACAGGCAAAGTGCGTTTTTTGAAAGACCCTAACCGGGGCACTGCATACGATGGGCCGTTGCTGGTGCTGGTGAACGGCGCCAGCGCTTCTGCTTCGGAGCTTACCAGCGCCATGCTGCAGGATTATAAAAGGGCGCTCATTGTGGGTGGTACCACTTATGGCAAAGGCACAGCGCAGCAGGTTTTACCAATGGACACCGCTTTTTCAGAAACAGTAAACAAGGGCTATGAAAATTTCAAAGATTTTGTAAAAGTTACAAATGAAAAATTTTACAGGATAGATGGCAGCACCACGCAATGGAAAGGTGTTGTGCCCGATATTATGCTGCCTGATCTTTATGAAGGCGCAGACATAAGGGAAAGCAAAAATGCATCAGCGCTCCGCCCCGATAACGGGAAGAAAGGAATGTACGAGCCGCTTACAGGCATCCCTTTCGATAAATTGAAAACCGGTAGCGAACAAAGAATAAGCACAGATGCAACATTCAGCAATATCAAAAAAGCAATTGAATGGATAAAGGATAACGCAAAGGGCAGGGATATACCCCTGCAGTGGCAGGGCTTTACAGCTGCATACCTGGAAAATACAGCGATGTATACAACAATACAGGAAGCAGAAGATGGCAGGGATGAAAAAATAAGTGTGAACAACAATAATTTTGATAAAGAGAAGATAACGTTTGCAACTGCTTCCGGCAAAGAACTGAATGAAACTTATCTCCGGCATATTGCAAGAGATGCTTACATCACCGAAGCATACCGCATATTGCTGGACTGGGTGAACAATAAATAATTTTCTAACAAAAACAACTAAGAATGAAACGCCTCTTTACATGCACGGCCATTGCAGCCTGTACTTTATTTTCTGTTACCACTACTGCGCAAGATCTTGAAAGCGCAGGAGGATATATGCAGTACGTCAGTACGCAGCATGACAACGTCACTAAAAAATTCCTCAATTACAACAGCGCTGCTGCCCATGGCAAAAGGGCAAAAAAAGTGGAAAAGCTGAGGGAGCAATTGCTGGATGAAGTGCAGGAAAGCAGGATGAATATCAGCGGCATGCCAAAATTCAAAGGCGATGGTGCTTACCGGGATAGCTCCGTTAGCTTCATGAAATTTTATTACAACGTGCTGAATGATGATTACGGAAAAATTGTAAACATGGAAGAGATAGCGGAACAAAGCTATGATGAAATGGAAGCTTACCTGATGCTGGAAGAGGCCGTTGATAAAAAGCTGGCAGAAGCCAATGAAAGAATGAAAATGGCTGAAAAAACTTTTGCATCACAAAACAATGTAAACCTTGTTGAGTCTAATGATGAAATGAGCGAAAAAATGAAAACGGTGGGAAAAGTGAATAAATATTATCACCAGGTGTACCTCACTTTCTTTAAGCCTTTCCTGCAGGAAAAGAACCTTGGCAAAGCCATTGAAAAGGGCAATATCGGTGGCATTGAGCAGGATAAAAATGCGCTGCTGAAATATGCACAGGAGGCATTGCTGAAGCTGGAAACGGTGCAGCCATTTGAAGGCGATGGTAACTTACAAGCCGCCTGCAAACAGTTGATGCAATTCTACATAAAAGAATGCAATGATTACCTGAAGCCCGTTACGGATTTTTTACTGGCGAATGAAAGGTTTGAAGCCATCAAAAAAGACTTTGAAAAAAAATCAGACCACAGCAAGGAAGAGGTTGACGCTTATAACAAAGCGGTCAGCGACATCAATGCTGCCAGCAACAAATACAATGCTGCCAATAAAAACATATTTGAGGCCGGCAAAGAAAATATTGATAACTGGAACAATGCCGTGAATGCTTTTTTTGACGGGCACATGCCGAGGTAGTAAGAACCAATGTATAAAAAAGGCGGGGGCATTACTCCCGCCTTTTTGCTTGCTGGAAAATATCAATCTCTTATAAATGGTAAATGTACCTGTGCATACATTGTTTTTTTTACCTGCTGGCGCAATTTGGTAAATGATTCATAAGGCCCTTTGGTGGCAAACATATTGATCAGCCATGCCGGCACACTCCCGCCGGGATCAACCTGTATTTCATAATCTACATACACCTGCCCGTTGCTTAAGGGTGTTATTGTCCACCTTGAAAAACATTTATGGATTCGCACAATGCCATCTTTTTCGGGTAAATAGGCAGGCAGGTTTTCTCCGTCTATGATCACAGCTTTTGTCTTTTCATCCTGTACCACTTTCAGGTGGCAGATAAAATCCCTGTTACTAACGGGCCAGGGTATGCTTATTTCAGAATAATAGATCAAACCGGCAGGTGGTAAGTTTTTTAATAACGTACAGGATTTAGTGGAATATACCCAATCTTTAGCCGTGCTGATATCAAGCAGCACGGCCGTTAAGCGGCTTAAGGAAACATCAACAGTGCAGGTGGCCCGTACAGCTTTAAAGGGGGAATTACCTGTTTTCCTGGTGTACACTTTAATACCATCCTTGTCCAGCTTTAAATCCCAGGCATCCTGGGCGCACATGCCGGCGGGTGCCAGCAGTGTAATAAGGGCTATGAGAAAAATATGTTTACAATTCATGAATATCTAACGGTCGTACAACTCTTTTGTTCAAAAATAACCGGGTACAAAGATAATTGATACCGGTAACAGGGCAGCCTGTATGTTCTTAACAATGCTTTTGTAAACAACTTTTATTGAATGGCATCTCAACAGCATTACTTCACTTTTAAAAAAGTACAATTATGAAAAAGATGATTACACTATTTGCTTCTGTACTGTTAGTTACAACAGCATTTGCACAATTTGCACAGGGAAATAATAACGATAAACAAAGAAATGCAGTTTACAGGAACTGGAATGCAGGCAACAGCCGGTATGATAACGACCATTACAGCTTCAGCCGGAAAGAAATGGACAAGCAGGTGGATAAGATCAACAAAAAATACGACAAGAAGATCGCTGCTGTCAGCCACAAATTATTCATGGGCCGTTCTAAAAAAGAAGCACAGATCCGTTCGCTGGAAGAACAGCGCAGGAACGAGCTGAAGATGGTATATGCAAAATTCAATAACCGCGATAACCATTGGGACGGAAGGTAAATGACATGGCGCAAAGCACAACCGGCAAACTGAACAACCCCTGCAGGGGTTGTTTTTATTTGGGCTTACCAATCGCCTCCATACTTTTTCCGGTGGGTGTACATTTTCTTTGCTTTACCTATGAGATCCAAAAATTCTTTTTCCAAAAACTTATTCCTGTCAAAGCAACCGGCGGCAAGCTTTTGCAGGCTGCGCCAGGAAAATTCCTTTGCATGTTCATCATCTTTCAGCTTTATCCCGAACATCACTACGCTGATGGCTTTCTTTAAACTTGCATCTGCATCTTTCAATAACCCGGCTGTATCGTTGAATACAAATTCATCGTTGTATTGGCTGCTTTGCAAAGGAATGCTGTAATGTACCTGCAATTTTGCAAGCCACTCATTAGCGGCAGCACTGCCGCCGGGCTTCACTTCAAAAATGGCCATCAGCGAATGGCCTGAACCAATCTCACCGCCTTTAAGCTTTGTCAAAGTATCCTTCAGCATTGTATTCTCGTTCTCGTACCCAAGCAGCCTGTAAGATTTGATTGCAGCCGGGTTAAAATTCATGGAGAGATACACGTTATCTGCCACGGTGAATAACGTTTTCGTAAGGTCGGTTACCAGTACCCGTTCCGCTTCCTGCTCATTATCAATATAAGCAAAATTGCCATTGCCTTTTTTTGCCAGCATTGACAATTTTGATTCTTTATAATTGCCGGAACCCACACCGAGGCAGGTGAGGTAAATGCCTTTTTGCTTTTCTCTTTCGATCAATGCCATCAGCTCTTTTTCGCTGGACATACCTACGTTAAAATCACCGTCTGCCGCCAGTATGATCCTGTTGTTGCCGTTCTTTATCAGTCTTTTTCTTGCCACATCAAATGCCAGCCTGATAGCAGGCTCGCCGGGCGTGGGGCCATCAGCGCTTAGCTTTTCTATTACAGAAGTGATCTTCTCTTTTTCTTTCCCTGAAACAGCTTCCAGCAATAAGTTAACGCTTTCACCAAAAGTGATGATAGATACGGTATCAATAGGCCGCAGGTTCCTTACCATTTTTATAAAACCCGATTTGATCAGCGGCAGCTTGTTGGCCATATCCATCGAGCCTGAAACATCTATTACAAACACCAGGTTGTTAGGAGGAATATGGCTCATGTCAATTTTCCTGGCGCTGACATTCACAAAAAGCAGCCTGCTTTCTTCATTCCACGGGCAGGTGGTGAGCCATGAGGCGGCATGGAACACGCTGTCCTTGCCCGGTTCGGTATAGCTGAAATTAAAATAATTCAGCATTTCCTCTATCCGCACTGCATAAGGCGGCAGGAGGTACTCCATCTCGTTGATGAGCCGCCGTACATTGCTGTAAGATGCCCTGTTGATATTGGCGGAAAAAGCAATGCCCGGTGACTGCGCCGCATTCAAAAAATTAAACTCATCAATGTGCCTGTATGTTTCACCTTTATAATTGCCTTCACCGCCCGGTTCTTTGTTTTGTATGATAACGGATAAATTGTCTTTGGTGAAAATAACGGAAGAGGGCAGGGGCTTTAATACAATCCGTGCATATTCATCTGCTTTTACCACAGTACACAAAGTATCATACCCGTCATAAGAAAAAGTAAGTGTGTCTGCTGCTAACGGTGAGGCAAACCCGAAATTACCATAGGTATCGCTTTTGTACACCTGTTTGCCGGCGGCAGTGCTGATCTTGACGGATGGCAGGCGCTGGTTATGTTTATCCATTACCTGCCCCCTGATATAATTTTGTGCTATAGCAGTGCAGTGGCAGGCGAGCAGGCTTAATATAAGACAAGTATTTTTCAATGGCAGCCGGTTGAAGCAATCATACCGTTGAACCCATTCTGCAAATTCTTAAATAAAATTAATCCTTTTCCGGTAATGCGGTTAAAACAAAGTGGACTGTACCAGCCGGGGAGCGATTACTGCTGCGTCACCGGCACCGGCAACAGCAAAAACTCCGGTGGCTGCATACCGGGAAGCAACGGTTATTTTCACCCCGTTCGAATGAGAAGTGAACAATGCTTCCACCAGCTCGGGCCTGTTGTTTTCTTTTGATAAATGAGATAGTAGCAAATGCTTCATAAATGACGGCCTGTGCGCAAGAAAAAGCTCAAGCGCCTGCCTGTTGGATAAATGGCCCTGCCCGCCACGGATACGGTTTTTTAAATGGACGGGGTATCTTCCCTGTTCGAGCATTGTTTCATCATAATTGGCTTCTAAAAAAACAGCGTGGCATTGTTTAAAATGATGCACCACTTCGCCGCATGCTGTTCCTATATCTGTGAATACGCCTACTGTAGCACCGTTGCTGCTGATGATAAAGCTGTGTGGGTCTTCGGCATCATGCTGCTTGGCAAAAGGCACGACATGCAAACTGCCTATGGCAATGGGTTCATTGGCTGCGAACGGCTTGGAAAGATGCTTTATTAAAATGGGGCCATGTTTGGCTGTGCCGGGTGTGATATACACCGGCAGGCTGTATTTATTGGCCAGTGTGGATACGCCTTTTATATGGTCGGTATGCTCATGCGATACAAAAATGGCTTTTACTTTCTGCATGGGCAGCCCCAGTTGCTTCATTCGTTTTTCGGTTTCCCTGCAGGATATGCCGGCATCAATCAATACAGCATCTGTATCATTGCCGATATAATAACAATTGCCGTTGCTGCCGGAGTTGAGTGAAGCGATGAATAAGCCCATAACGCTGCAAAGAAAATTATTTTACAGCATATTTCTTCCGGGCCGGCAGGGATATTATTCACCATTGTACCTGCAATAAAAAACCACCTGCAAAAGCAAGTGGTAATTAATTTGTAGCCATGAACATTTATATAATCAGGGAATTACATAAAAGCCATACTTACGAACGATGCTGGTAAATCTTTTTGTTCTCCTTGGCAGGTTTTCACAGGATTGGATTGGTACTGGTTTTTCATAGGAAATATCTTACCGGCTGTTGCCTTAATTAATTTCTGATGCAAAGAAAATCCATTTACCGGCCCCGGAGAATAGGATATCTTCGAAGATTTTACGAAAGAAGCAGGCCCCGTGTAGAATAGTTACTACAGGCCGGGCGCTGATTCATATTAATAATTTATCTTTCCGGCTTATAACCACAGGAAATTAATGGCCCCAACCAGGTTGATATTGCTTTTTTGCGCCCTGCTTACCACCAGCGGTGCATTTGCACAGTATGATGCTTATCCCGGCACCTGGCAGATGGAATATACTGCGGGGCAAAATACCTTGCCCGTAGTAATGAATCTGCAAATCGGCAACCCGGAAAAAAATATCCTGTACCCTGCACAGCTTACCCTGCAGTGCGACAGCTTTGTTGCTTCCTATGCATTGCTGCTGGTAAAGAAAAGCAGCCGGGAACTGGGCATCAGCAAAAACAAATACGCCATATCTGAAAAACCTTTCAGCATCAGCGATGCCACATTTTTCTTGAACGGCATCCTGGATTGCAGCAGGGATTTTAAAGGCAACCTGCTGCTCACCGTTAACAGGATACAAACCAATCACAAAACATTGCTGTACACTGATACCTTAAAAGAAAACAGGCTGGTGGCGGAGCGGCTGCTTGATGTATTGAAGAACGCTGAAATTAAATTAACGAAAACAAACGGCATTCCCTGGAACGGTATGTACAGCGACCGGATTACCAGCCCTTCTGTATCACCTGCTTACTTTGGGCTTACCGACACCATTTACATCCCTACCCGTGATGGCGTGCTGGACCTTACCAGCAATAATAAAAATGATATTGTAACGGTGGCTGTAAACGGCAGGCCGTCTTCTGAACAGGTGTACCTGGGCCGTAAAGCGCACCGGGAAGATATTTTACTGGATACCGGCCTGAATGTAATCGTGCTGTTTGCAGAAAACTTTGAGAACGGGTTGCCCAATAAAGGCAAAATGGAATTTGAGTTCGGCATAAAAAAATTCCGGATGGATTTTTCAAGAAAAGACGATAGTGCTGCTTCATTTATTGCCGCCAAAGTTTTTTTTGAGCATGATAAAAGCAAGGAAACATGGTTCAGGGACAATGATGTGCTTGACCAACCGCTGAAAAAAAATGAAAAGCTGCTGGGCAACGTGGTGGCCACATCAAGGCAGCTGACGCTGGCGGTATGGGATGATGCGGTGGAAGACGGCGACACCATTTCGGTAAACATCAACGGAGACTGGGTAGCCAAAAATTTCCCTGTAAAAAAAGCAGTGCAGTTCATTACCGTAACACTCAAACCCGGCGCCAACACCATTACTTTCATCGGCAATAATGTAGGCTCTATTCCCCCCAATACTGCCGTGCTGGAGCTGATAGACGGCAAACGAAGAAAATCCTTCATGCTGGAAACCGTGCCGGGAGAAGATAACTTGCTTAAGATATTTTATGAGGTGAAGGCGGAATAGAAAGTTCCGGGCTAATAACGTACATAAAAAAACCGGTAAGCCACAGCCTACCGGTTTCATTTTTTAAACCATTATATTTTAATTCGCTTTTATCACTTCGTACCATATCTCACCGTTTTGCTGTACCACGGGTTTGTACTGGGCGCCGTAGGCAGTATAATAAGTTTCCCCGTCTATCACTACGGTTTCATAACCCGCAGGCAGGCTTTCTACCACAGCGCCTACCGGGGGAGACACCACGTAATAATCGCTGCCACGCTGATCGTAATATATACCATTGTAATAATAGTAAGGATAATCATGCACATATATCCTCCTGTAGCCAACCGGCAATACATTAATAAAGATGCCTACCGGCGGTGCAATCACTGTAAACAGGCTATTGTAAGGGCGGTAAAAAACTCCATCCCAGTAACGGTAGCCTATACCACCGAAGCTGATGCTTAAATAAGTAGAGGGCAGGCTGGAGTAATAGCTGTTCCACCGTGGCAGGTAGCCATAACGCCAGCTTGGGTTAACGGCACTGTACACCGGTGGCCTGTGATAAGTGTATACGGGGCGGTATGCCGGCCTGTTAACGCTGCCATAGCGTGGTCCGCCGGGGCGATTGGCCGTAACGGGTACCGGCCGTTGACTGATATTGCCGTTGGGCCGGCCGGGATTATTTATGGTGCCGGGCCGGGGAGCATTTATATTCCTGACCCTGTTCCTTTCTATCCTGGCAGGATCATTATTCCTTGATGGAGATGGCTGGTTGATATTTGCAGGACGGGGCATAACGCCGGTATTCCTGTCAAAACGTGCAGGGTTATTATTCCCGTTAATATTGCGTACAGAATTGTTCCTGTCAAAAGATACATCTGTTCTTTTTA
>JBEHYP010000101.1:0-14039 GCA_048498115.1 Bacteroidota bacterium
GCCGCACGTCGATGGTGACGTCGACTGGCTCATGAAAGTGATGCTTGCAAAGCGGATAGAGCCTGTATCGGGATTGCCCAGGTCATTCACCAGTAAACGCCATGCGCCGTTGGGGTCCTGCCCGTTATTGAAAGTGCTGATATCGCCGGTAGGCAGGAAAGTGCCTTCGTAAGGAGGGTTGCCCAAAGCAAAAGGCACTCCATCCATTCCTACACAGGTGCCCACAAAATCATTGGTGCCTGATCCCTGGTTTTCCACCAGCAGCACTTCATGCCCGTCAGGGGACAACAGCCGGAGCTTAAGATTGGTTTTATCAGTGTGGTACACATCAAAGCACACTTTTGAAATACCGAAACCATTGGTGATATTAATAGGCAGGCCTGACACCTCTATTGGAATCGTATCTGTTTCCGAATTAGCTACCAGCACATGGCCATTCCATGAAAAAGTTTGGGCTTTTGCAATAAACGAACAAAAAATAAAAAAGAACAGAGCGGAGAATTTTCTCATGAGTAGATTTGGTTTTAATAATTCTTATAACAGGAAAGGGAAAAATGTCTTGATGGGGTACCGGTAACTGTTAGTTGATAAAACTAAAGAATTTTCAGGCATTATCATACACCCCGTCAAAAGTTTCTTTGGCATGATGCTTTTATATTATATACCGCTGCCTGGCACAGGCTGAATGTTTGAAGTACGAGGTTAAGGTTGTTGATATCCCAATGAATAATAAATAATAAAATTTTTATTCCACCTTATTTTTGTACCCTCATGCTAATTGCACAGCAAAACCTCCGGCTTCAAAAGATTGTTACAGCCATTGGCATCGGCCTCTTTATTATTAAGGTAATCGCATGGAACCTTACCGGTTCTGTAGCCATTTTAACCGATGCGCTGGAAAGCACAGTGAATGTAGCTGCTGGATTAATAGGAGTGTACAGCCTGTATATAAGCGCCAAGCCAAAAGATAAAGACCATCCTTACGGCCATGGTAAGGCTGAATTTATTTCTTCTGCTATGGAAGGTACCATGATATTGGGTGCCGGGGCGATTATCATTTATACTGCAGTAAAAAACCTGTTTCAGCAGAAAGGTATTGAAAAGCTGGATTACGGCATTGTGCTGGTGGCTGCCACTGCGCTTATTAATTATATCACCGGCGCAGTATGCATTAATGCCGGCAAAAAAAATAATTCGCAGGCCCTTATCAGCAGCGGCAAGCATTTGCAAACAGACACTTATTCCACTACCGGCATTATTGCAGGGTTGCTGCTTATTTATATTACCGGTATATGGTGGATAGACAGTGCGGTGGCTGTACTCTTTGCCGTCATCATCATGTTTACAGGTTACAAAATTGTACGCAGGTCACTATCCGGTATAATGGACGAAGCAGACGAAGTGCTGATAAAAAGAATGGTAGCGCTACTCAATACCAACCGGCGTGACAACTGGATTGACCTTCACAATCTCCGTATTATCCAGTACGGAAGCACGCTGCATGTGGATTGCCATCTTACCGTACCCTGGTACCTTAATGTGCATGAAGCACACAGGGAAATAGACGCACTGATTGATTTGGTAAAAAAAGAATTTGGCGAAACCATTGAATTTTTTGTGCATTCCGATGGCTGCCTTGAGTTCAGTTGCCGTATCTGCAATAAGCAGGGCTGCACTGTGCGGCAGCATGTTTTTGAAAAAAGGGTGGAGTGGACGCTGGAAAATATCAGCAGCAACCAGAAGCACCATATATAGAATTATACTGAGGGCTAAGTTTAAATCAATATACCGGCTGATTATTGTCAGCTACCGGCTTACTGCTTATCTTAAATTTGCCGGGTATTGAATTTACAAAAAGTGGAACAGCATATTCACCACGCAGAACAAGAGCACCGGCATGAACACGTTTCATTGTCCCGGCATGTGCACGATAAGCATGCAGGGCACCATACGGCGGACTTCCTGAAACGCTTTATTGTTTGTATTGTCCTTACTATGCCGGTTCTTGTGCTTTCTCATATGATACAGCAGTGGGCTGGTTTTACGCTTAACTTTCGCGGCGATAAATATCTTTTGGCAGCGCTTTCCACTTTTATATTTGTATATGGCGGTTTTCCTTTTCTGAAAGGCTTGTATGATGAAGTGAAAAACAATGCCACCGGCATGATGACATTAATCGGGATAGCCGTCACCGTGACCTGGGTTTACAGCCTTGCTGTTACCTTTGGATTGCAGGGAATGGATTTTTATTGGGAGATGGCCACGCTGATAGACATTATGCTCATCGGCCACTATTTTGAAATGAAGTCAGTAACAGGCGCCTCCCGGTCTTTGGAATTGCTGGTAAAGATGATGCCCGCAGTTGCGCACCATGTAATGGACAGCCATATTCATGACATGCCGGTGAGCGCATTAAAAAGCGGCGACAGAGTTTTGGTAAAACCGGGTGAAAAGATTCCTGTTGACGGAACGGTGCTGGAAGGTGAAAGCTACCTGGATGAAAGCATGCTTACCGGTGAAAGCAAACCGGTAAAAAAACTGAAAGGCAGTAAAGTGATTGGCGGCGCTGTGAATGGCAATGGTTCATTAACCGTGGAAGTAACAAGTGTTGGCAAAGACAGTTACCTGAGCAAGGTGGCAAAGCTGGTGGAAGATGCCCAGAAGGTAAAATCAAAAACGCAAAATTTTGCTGACAGGGCTGCAAAGATATTGACCTATGCAGCTATTGGCGGCGGTATAGCTACCCTGGTGGTGTGGCTGTCGCTTGGTTTTCCTTTTGTATTTGCGCTGGAGCGCATGGTGTCTGTAATGGTAATTTGCTGTCCCCATGCTCTGGGGCTTGCAGTGCCGCTGGTAGTAGCTATTTCCACATCTGTTGCTGCGCAAAAAGGATTGCTCATCCGTAACCGTACTGCTTTTGAAAATGCAAGGCTTATCACTACAATTATTTTTGATAAAACAGGCACGCTTACAAAAGGGGTGCATGAATTACAGGAAACAATTGTATTCGGGGGCAGCTATGATGCAAAAGAATTACTGCGGCTGGCTGCAGGCATAGAGCAGCATTCTGAACATTATATCGCCGCAGGTTTTATGAGAAAGGTACAGGCTTTGGGAATTACCGTACCCAAAGCAGAACAATTTAGTTACCTGCCGGGCAAAGGCTTGGAAGGAATAGTAGAAGGGAAAGAAGTAAAAGTAATCGGCCCGAATTATATTAAGGAACGACATATAACTGTACCGGTAAACGAAACTGCCAATACAATCGTGTACGCCATAATAAACAATGTGCCGGAGGGATACTTTGTATTTGCCGACCAAATCCGCGATAGCGCCTTTGATGCCATACAGGCACTCAAAGAAAAAGGGATTAAGAATTTGCTACTCACGGGGGATAATGAAGCGGTGGCCAAAAAAGTAAGCGATGCATTGCAAATGGACGGGTTCGTTGCCAATGTATTGCCCCATGAAAAATCAGAAAAAATAAAAACGCTGCAGCAGGAAGGTGAATTTGTGGCAATGACAGGAGACGGGGTAAACGATGCCCCTGCGCTGGCCCAGGCTGATGTAGGCATTGCAGTTGGCTCAGGTACTGATGTGGCGGCAGAAACAGCCGATATTATTTTAGTAAGCTCCGATCCAAAAGATATTGCTAACCTTATTTTATTTGGCAGGGCTACCTACAATAAAATGATCCAAAATTTATGGTGGGCTGCAGGATATAACGTCATTGCTATTCCGTTGGCAGCAGGTGTATTATACAGGTGGGGCATTATGCTAAGCCCCGCAGTGGGTGCAGTGCTGATGAGCCTCAGCACCATTGTAGTTGCAATCAATGCACAGCTCCTGAAAAAGCAATTGGTTTAATTTTTCTAATCATTCATCTTCCATATCAGTGCGCTTGCCCCCAGTATCGCTGCATCTGCTTCTTTCAGCTCACTGAACAGCAGCTTCACTTTGTTTTGAAAGATAGGCAGCAGGTTGGCTTCCATATGCTTTCTTGTGGGGTTGATAAGCAAAGGGCCTGCCTTGGTAAGCCCGCCAAATAAAATAATCGCCTCCGGTGAAGAGAACATTATAAAGTTGGCCAGCGATTCACCGAGTATCTGCCCGGTAAATTCAAATATCTCGTTGGCAATGCTGTCGCCCTTCATGGCAGCCTGGTACACGGTTTCGCTGGTAAGGTCTTTAATAGCATAATCCCTCAGCAGGCTTTCCCTTTCAGGGTGCTCGGTCAATAATTCAATAGCGGTTTCCCTTACGCCGGTGGCAGAGGCATAGGCTTCAAGGCTGCCCCTCATACCGGTGCCTTTGTGCAGGCGCCCGCCGGGACGGATGATGGTATGGCCTAACTCCCCTGCAAAGCCATCATGCCCCAATACGATTCTTCCGTTGATAACGATACCGCTGCCTATGCCGGTGCCCAGTGTGATAGTGATAAAATCTTTCATCTCCTTGGCACAGCCATACATCATTTCGCCTACAGCGGCAGCATTGGCATCGTTGGTGAGCTTGGTTGTGAGCCCAAATTTTTTGTTCATCAGCTCGGCCATATTGATAATGCCTTTCCATTTTAAGTTGGGAGCATATTCAATTTTTCCTGTATAAAAATTGGCATTGGGGGCGCCCATGCCGATGCCAATGATATTTTCTTTGCCGCCTGCCCTCTTTATCATCGGTTCTATCTTGGTATAAAGATCTGCTACAAACTCTTCTGCTGTTTCATGCAGGTTGGTGGGCACCCTGTCCTGCTCTAATATATTCCCATTGGCATCCACCACGCCAAATTTGGTAGTGGTGCCGCCCACATCAATGCCGATTACGTATTTGCTCATTGTTCCTTAAAATGATTATTAACCCGTAAAAAAATAATTAATGTCCGCCGCCGGCATTCAGCTTATCAAAGTCAATGCCCTGCGATTGCAGCACTGATTTTGCCCTTATTGCATAAAAAGCCAAATAAGCAAAACAGGCAACCCCTGTTATATAACTAAAGTGTATGCCTATTGAATCTGCCAGCACACCCTGTATCCAGCTTACAATACCGCCGCCCATGATCATCATTATTAAAAGACTGCTTCCCTGGTTGGTGTGTTTACCAAGGCCTGCCACCGCGATGGTGAATATGCAGGGCCACAATGTGCTGCAGAATAAG
The DNA here is from genome assembly GCA_048498115.1 of Bacteroidota bacterium. Taxonomy (GTDB): domain Bacteria; phylum Bacteroidota; class Bacteroidia; order Chitinophagales; family Chitinophagaceae; genus Ferruginibacter. The sequence goes on from JBEHYP010000101.1 coordinate 5,156, forward strand.
CCTACGCTGGTAAATGCATAAGCACTCACCAGGCCTGTAGAGAACATGCCGATAAGCAACGCGATAATGCCCATTACAGAAAATATCAGCAGCATCCTTACAGGGTTGCCTTTGCTCAGGATGTCACAGGTAATCATCACCGCTATGATGATCGCGTAAATATAAAATTGGGATACATCATGCTTTGCAATGCTGTTTACCAGCAGGAAAACACCAAATGCCAGGTAGGGCATTACAAAGTTGAGGATTTGTTTGGTGCCCTTGCTTACATCAAATGCTCCCACGGCGCCTGTCCACCTGCCGATCATGAGGCTTGCCCAGTAGAGGGAGATGTACGGGGCTATTTTAGGAGTAGGCACGTTCAGGTATTTTTCCAAATAAGCAGGAAGATTGCTGGCGGTGGCTACTTCCACGCCCACATACACAAATATACCTATCATGCCCATTACCAATTGTGGATATTGAATGGCTGACTGGCGATGGATGAGCCTGCCGGTATTATCCTGTGCTTCTTCGGCAGCTACCTGGTCAAGGTCAATTTTATTGGGAACAGAAGAGAACCTTAAAAAGATGGCTACTAACGCAAACGCTAACCCTAAAATGAGGTAAGGTATTTTTACGCTTTCAATGCTTGCTGTCGTATTTTCATTGGTTACACTTCCAAAAATAGCAAAGCTTACCAGCAATGGCCCTATGGTAGTGCCAAAATTATTTATACCTCCTGCCATCGTAAGCCTTTGTGACCCCGTTTTAGGATCGCCCATTATAATAGCCAGCGGGTTGGCTGCTATTTGTTGCAGGGAAAAGCCAAGCCCTACAATAAAAAGGCCGGACAGCATCAGCGCAAAAGAGCCTGTATTGGCAGCAGGATAAAACAGCAAAGTGCCGAATGCAGAAATAAAAAGCCCGAGGGCAATACCATTCTTATATCCAATGCGGTTCAGCACATCCCCGCCAATGATTTTAGAAATGCCTGCATATATCAGCGAGCCTACCGTATAAGCTACATAAAATGCAACGGAAACCAACTGGCTTTGCCCCTGGCTGAGATTAAATGCTTTTTTGAAAACCGGGATAAGGATATCATTGCTGGCTGCTACAAATCCCCAAAAGAAAAATACAGTGATGAGAGAAAGAAACTGCGGCCATTTGGTGCTGGCAGCAGAAGGTGTGGAGTGGCTCATAGCGTAATCGTTGTGTTTTGAATTATGAGATGCAATTAAATTATTTAATACAAATAAGAACATTTGTTTTAAATAAAGCAGCAAAGTAATACATTCATGGAATTAAAATCATTTACCTGCAAAATTTATTATCGCCGGTAAATAACACAACCGGCGCAGGAAAATTATTTTGACGGTGCAAATCATTTTCATTTTAATCTTGTATATATTTAGCAAAATTTATTGCATATCCTGTATAATTGCCGGGCCAATCGTTTTTATAGAAACCTACCAAAATGGAAATCTTACATGTAAGCGCTGAATGTTATCCTGTGGCAAAAGCCGGCGGGCTGGGGGATGTGGCGGGTGCTTTGCCCAAATATCAAAACCAGTTGGGGCATATCGCCAAGCTGGTAATGCCTATGTACCGCACCAAATTTTTATATGAAAACGAATTTGAGGTAGTGCACAAAGGCTCTTTCGGCATGGGACCATACTGGTTTAATTACACCATCATCAAAGAAAAAACAAACAAGCTTGGTTTTGACCTGTACCTGGCAGATATTCATGGCCTGCTAGACAGGGAATCTATTTACGGGTACAATGATGATACGGAACGTTTCACCGGTTTTCAAATTGCGGTGGTGGACTGGCTTTCCAAATGGGAGCACCGGCCTGATGTGGTGCACGTGCACGATCATCATACCGGCCTTATTCCTTTTATGATGCAGCATTGTTTTGCATACCGCCATTTGGCTGCTGTGCCCGCGGTGCTTACCATTCACAATGCACAATACCAGGGCTGGATGGGATGGGACAAAGCCCATTATATTCCTGCTTATGATACCTGGCAATGGGGCAAGCTGGACTGGAACGATACCATCAACCCGTTGGCAAGCGGTGTAAAATGTGCCCACCGGGTTACTACCGTAAGCTATAGTTACCTTGAAGAAATGCACCAGAGCGCCAACGGCCTTGAAGCCCTTTTTGAATATGAACGGGGTAAATGCAGCGGTATATTAAATGGCATCGATGATAAAGTGTGGGACCCTGCCACAGATACCTATCTTGACAACAACTACAGCATCAAAAATTTTGAAAAAGGAAAAGCGGAAAGTAAAAAGCTATTGTGCGATGAATTTCATCTGGACAGCAGCAGGCCACTTTTTATTTTTATCGGCAGGCTGGTGCATGAAAAAGCAGCCGACCTTTTGCCGCAGGCCATTTATGATTCCGTTTATCACCTGGAAGGCCGGATGAACTTTTTAATATTGGGCAGCGGTGAACCACAGGTGGAGTGGGAGCTTGATAACCTGAATGTACCGCTAACGGGGTATTATAATTCAAAGATCGGGTACAATGAAAAGCTGAGCCACCGCATGTATGCCGGCGCCGACTTTTTATTAATGCCCAGCCGCGTGGAACCCTGCGGCCTTAACCAGATGTATGCCATGCGGTATGGCACCGTGCCCATTGTACGCAATACAGGAGGGTTAAAAGATACGGTGAAGGATATTGGCGAAGCAGGCGGCTACGGTATAAAGTTTAATGATGCCAAGGTGTGGGACATTACTTACTCTGTGCACCGGGCGCTTGAACTATATGAACAGCCTAAGAAAATGAAAAAAGTTATTGAAAAAATAATGCAGATAGATAATAGCTGGGAAACAAGCGCAGGCCATTATATTAACTTGTATGCAAGTTTGAAGTAACTTTAAAGCCCTTTATTCTTACCAGCAACTTGAAACGATTGAACCATTAAACTATTAAACGTTTTTTTATGGACAGCAAATCAGTAATAGCGATTGTACTTGGCGGTGGCGCAGGCTCAAGGTTGTACCCGCTGACTGCCACCCGAAGCAAACCGGCCGTACCCATTGCAGGCAAATACCGGCTGGTGGATATCCCCATTTCAAATTGTATCAATTCTGATATCAACAGGATAATGGTGCTTACGCAATTCAATTCCGCTTCGCTTAATAAGCATATTAAAAATACCTACCAGTTCAGCATATTCAGCAAAGGCTTTGTGGATATTGTGGCGGCAGAACAAACACCTGATAACTCCAAATGGTTCCAGGGTACAGCCGATGCAGTAAGGCAATCGCTGCGGCATATTCTTAGTAATGATTTTGAGTATATACTCATCTTAAGCGGCGATCAGTTATATCAAATGGACTTTACTAAAATGATAGAACACCATATTGCCAACGGCGCCGATATTTCCATTGCCACTATCCCGGTAGGTGGAAGGGAAGCGCCGGAATTTGGTATCTTGAAAACAAATGACCAAAATGATATCACTGCATTCATTGAAAAACCTGCAAAGGATGTTTTGCATGAATGGGAAAGTGATACGGGCAATGTGATGCAGGGGCAGGGGAGAATCTATCTTGCTTCAATGGGCATCTATATTTTTAACCGTAAATTATTGTTTCACCTGCTGGAAGATGAAAAGAAAGAAGCCACCGATTTTGGTAAAGAGATCATTCCTTTCGCCATTGAAAAATATAAAGTGACCAGCTACCAGTATGATGGTTACTGGACAGACATAGGAAACATATATTCCTTTTTTGAAGCCAATTTGGCGCTTACACTGGACCTGCCGCATTTTAATTTGTTTGACAATACTAATCTCGTGTACAGCCGTGCAAGGATGCTGCCGCCTGCCAAGATAAGCGGCACCACCCTGGAAAAAACAGTGATCGCCGAAGGCTCCATCATCAGCGCCAGCCGTATTGAGAACAGCGTAATCGGTATCCGCAGCCGTATTGGCCATGGCACCACCATTGTAAGCAGCTATATTATGGGCAATGATTATTATGAAACATTGCTGGAGCTTGAATACGATATTAAAAAGGGCATACCCCGCATTGGTATTGGCGACCGCTGCTATATCCGCAATACCATTGTTGACAAAAACTGCCGCATTGGTAATGATGTACGCATCAATGGTGGCAGCCATCTGGAAAATGCCGATCATTCTTTGTATGCAATCAAAGATGGTATCGTGGTATTGAAGAAGGGTGCGGTGATACCGGATGGATTTGTGATATAAATAAACGGACGCCTGTTGCTAAGCAGGTGTTTTTTTATAGTTAAATTAAAATGTGTACCTTATACACAATTAATCACCAAAACGATTGCCAATGTTGCTATCATTCGCCGGAGCAGCCGGTAACAGACGTTCGTATTTTTCACTTCAAACAATTACTATAAAAAAAACAGCCATTGCATTATTAGCCTGGTGCTGTTGCATGGCAGCCAATGCGCAAACTGCCAGTATTTATCCTCCCAACTGGTGGCCCGGCATGCAATGGAACAAAGTGCAACTGATGGTGCATGGAGAAAAAATTGCTGAGCAGTTCCCTATGATAAAGGTGCCGCCGTCCGGGGTGAAATTAGCAACCGGTGTATGGCTGATGAAGATCAACCGTGTGGAAAATCCTAATTATATTTTTCTTGATATATCAATTGATGCAACCGCCAAGCCCTGCAAATTCAAATTCCCATTCTTAAAAAATATCAATCTTGAATATGAGTTAAAACCAAGAAGAAAAGGCAAGGGCACAGCATATGCACAGGGTGTAACAGCAAAAGATTTCATTTATCTTATTTTGCCCGACCGCTTCAGCAATGGCGACCCAGCCAATGACCGCATCCCCGGCATGAGGGACCAGACATTAAACCGGGACACTGTTTTCAACCGCCACGGCGGTGATTTGAAAGGAATACAAAACCATTTGGATTATATAAAAGACCTGGGCGTAACAACTTTATGGCTGAACCCCGTGATCGAGAACGATCGCCCGGAAAGAACAGAACACGGCTATGCCTTTACCGATCATTATAAAATAGACCGGCGGTTGGGCGGTGAAAAAGCATACCAGGATTTGATTGATGCAACACATAAGGCTGGGATGAAGATGATACAGGATGCAGTGTATAATCATGTAGATATAAACCATATCACTATTGCAGATAAGCCCATGAAAGACTGGGTACATAACTGGGATACCTATACGAATACAACGTATAAAGACCAGGTGGAATTTGACCCTTATGCCAGCGACATTGATAAAAAGAAATTTACTGACGGCTGGTTCAGCAAAGAAATGGCTGACCTCAACCAAAACAATCCTTATGTGGCGAACTACCTGATACAGCACGCCCTGTGGACAGTAGAAACATTCGGCATTGACGGCTGGCGTATTGATACTTATTCTTACAATGACCTGCCTTTTATGAACCGCTGCAATAAAGCATTGATGGATGAATATCCAAAACTCACTTTATTTGGCGAAACATGGTTTCATGGCGTGCCCAACCAGGCGTATTATGTACAAAGCAATTTGAACATACCTTTTAAAAGCAACCTGCCGGGCGCTACCGATTTTCAAACCTTATGGAGCATACAGGCTGCTATGACGCAGGATTTTGGCTGGACGGAAGGTGTGAATAAATTATATACCACGCTGGCCCAGGATTTTTTATACAAAGACCCCACAAGAAATGTAGTGTTCCTGGATAATCATGATATATCAAGGTTCTTTTCGGTAGTGGGAGAGAATGTTGACAAATACAGGTCTGCACTGAGCTGGCTGTTTACCTGCAGGGGTATTCCTGAAATGTACTATTCATCAGAATTTGCCACTACAGGCACTACCAGCCCCAATGATGGATATGTGCGCCTGGATTTTCCCGGCGGCTGGGCAGGCGATAAAATAAATAAGTTTGAAAAAAACGGCCGGACGGAAAGGGACGACAGCATCTGGAACCATGTGCATGCACTGGCAAACTTCCGCAAAACATCTTCTGCACTCAGCACGGGGAAAATGATGCAATATGTACCGGTGGACGGCGTATATGTGTATTTCCGCTATGATGCAAAGCAAACGGTGATGGTGGCAATGAATACTTCCAAAACAGGGAAAACAATTTCAATAAAAGATTATGCAGAAAGAACAAACGGGTTTAACCGTTATGTGAACATCAGCACCGGTGAAAAAGGGGCGTTGAAAGATTTTACATTGGGCAGTTATCAAGCTGCGGTGCTGGAGCTTTTAAAATAGTTGTACCTTTCTTCCTGAACGAAAGCCTTGCTCTATGGTTAGCAACATCATCCAATATTTTCAAACGCTGGAGCATCATCCTTTGCAGCGCCTGGCTTTTCTTGTTGCCGGCTTATTGTTTTTCTGGGTGTTGGAAGGCGCCATTCCTTTGCTGCCACTGCAATACAAAAAAAATAAAACAAGGCATGCCGGTGTAAACTTCAGCTTTACGCTTATCCATCTTGTTATTCATACACTGCTTGCTGTGCTTATCATTAAGCTAAGTGACTGGTGCTTCCAGCATCGCTTTGGGTTGGTATACTGGGTGAATGCTGGTATTGGGATAACCATTCTAGTTAGTTTCCTTTCGCTTGATTTTTTTGGTGGCTGGCTGGTACATATCGTACAGCACAGAGTGCCTGCATTATGGCGTTTTCATGTTATCCATCATGCAGATAACAATGTGGATGTTACTACCGGACTGCGCCACCACCCTGTGGAAAGCGTGCTGAGAGGCATTTTCTTCTTTTTCGGCATCATTGTAAGCGGCGCCCCCATGTATGCAGTAATGATCTTTCAAACCATCATTGTTTTATCAACAGCATTTACCCATGCCAATATCAGTTTACCCAAATGGCTGGACACGGCATTGAGCTATATCCTTGTATCACCCAACATGCATAAAGTGCACCATCACTGGCGGCAGCCTTATACCGACAGTAACTACGGTGCTGTTTTATCAATCTGGGATAGGTTGCTCGGTACGTTTAAAAAGTTAGCGCCCTCTTCCATCCGCTATGGATTAGACAGGTATTATCCCAATGAAAAAGATGAAGATTTTATGCAGTTGATGAAAAACCCGTTTACAAAGCAGGTTTGAATTTAAGGTCTAAAGTTTAAGGTCTAAAGTTTAAGGTCTAAGGTTTAAAGTACTGGAATATTTAAGCAATTTCGGTTTTAACAACTTTAAACTTTTAAACAATTGAACTTTAAACTTCCTCACAGCAACGCCCCCCACACAAACTGGTTAAGCCAGCTCCTGGCATTTTCATCATCGCTGCCGCCGCCCCATTCCTTTGCCCTTTCGGTGATAAGCTTCCGGAGCGAGGCCCGGTCGCTGTATTTTTTTGCTGCAATGGGTTTTAATTCTTCTTCATTGATGCCGCTGAGCTTTACCCTGGTGGCAATAAAAGAAGTGTACAGCCTGGGTATGGTAAGCCCCAGTATCATGCCCGGCAACCCGCTGATGCTGCATGGCCCGCCGGGTATCAGGATTTCGTCTGTATAAAATGCAAATACATACACGCTGTCCATGATCACACCCACTGCTTTGCGGCAGTTAAAACCTGCTATCACCCGGCTTTCATTGGTAAGGCGCCAGTTGATCCTGACCACGCTGTCTTCCACGTAAAAATTAGACCCGACAATTGCCTTCTGCTGGTACATTTTCTTCGTGCTGTGGTCAAAATAATAAATATCCTGTTCATCATCCTTTCTCATGAACTCAGGCACTTTCTGGCCGTCCGTCCAGTGATCGAATTTGTAAATGCTTTTATTGCCGCTGAAGCTGAACTGGTAATATCCTGTTTTGAACTGTGGCAAATTCTCACCCATCATCTCTGCCCAGGTACCGGTGCCGATGGTCTTTTTTATATTAGTCTTTACTTCAAACTCAATGGCAGCTTTGTCAATGAACTGCTGCGCCTGCATATTGACAGCAGTGATAAGTATGGTGAGTATGGTAATTGCTTTTTTCATTCTTTTTTATTTTAGTGTAAGGCTATACGTTAGTATTTATTTTTTATGGTGTTGCTGCCGGTTGCGGTTTACTTCCCTGGTTCTTAAAGTCCCATGCAAAGCCGATCATGAAATAGCGTTTCAGGCGCTGGTTGGTTACCTGTGAGGTAGTATTACCATAATAATTTCTTTCAACACCAATGTTCTGGTTTAAAATATCCCTTACCAAAACATAAGCAGTAAATTCATCGCTTTTGAAAGTTTTTTGCAGGCGTGCATTCAGGATATGGTTGGTAAGGTTGTCCTGGAACTGTTCTGTTTTCTGCCTGGCAAAAAAGTTGTAATCAGAAGACAGCGACCACACTTTTTTGTAATACACGGTTGCATTCACGCTGAGTGTATTGGTAAAATACCTGTTGATAGCGGGGTTCAGCGTAGTGCGGTTCCTGTTATACCCCAGGTCATTGCTTAGCCCAACATCATATTTCTTCTCCTTTGATTTATTCATCCAGATATTCAGGCCGCCGTTGAACGTTTTTGAAGAGCTTGTCCTGCTGTTCATGATGTCAGCAAACCTTGAATAGTTAAAGTAAGGGCTGAAATTCACCTGCGTGGCCAGCTTTTTTATTTTCATGCCAATGCCGCCCCAGAAATTCATTGAAACATTTCCATTGGTGTTTACAGGCTGTGTAATGGTCTTGCCGGTAAGCCCGTCAACAGTATAACTGTTCGTTATCGAATTCATAGTGCTGGTCAGGTTGAATGACTGGTACATCCACATGTCCTTAATAAAATTATAAGAATTGTGGGTGACGTTGAATGTATGTGCAAAAGACTGCTTTAGGTCGGGGTTGCCGATATACTGGTTGTTGATGTCATCGCTGTTCCTTAACGGCTGCAGCTGGTTAAGCGTGGGCTGCGTGGTATTGCCGT
>JBEHYP010000102.1:0-13880 GCA_048498115.1 Bacteroidota bacterium
AGCGCGCCCGCGTCGGCGCATCATTCTTATTAATAAGGCCGCCATTGGCCGTAAGCAGGCCTGCCCTTCGTATCACATTCCTGAATTCCCGCAGGTTACCAGGCCAGCTGTATTCCAGGAAAAACTGCATTACATCATCTTCAAAGCCTTCGAAATGTTTGCCTAATTCGCCTGCTGTTATATCCAAAAAGAATTTTGCAAAAAGGGGAATATCTTCTGTGCGGTTCCTCAACGGGGGAATATGAATGGAAAATTCATTAAAGCGGTGATAAAGATCTTCACGGAACTTACCGGTGGTATAGGCATCTTTCAAATTTTCATTGGAAGCCACAATAATACGTACATCTGTTGCCAGCTCCTTATTGCCCCCCACCCGTTTAAATTTTCTTTCCTGTATCACCCTCAGCAATGCAGCCTGCACGTCCATTGGCAGATTGGCCACTTCGTCCAGCATCAGGGTGCCCCCGTTTGCCGTTTCAAACATTCCTTCTTTATCATTCAGTGCGCCGGTAAATGAACCCTTTACATGGCCAAACAATTCGCTTGCTGCCAGTTCTTTTGACAATGTGCCGCAGTCAAGTGCAATGAACGGTTTGTTTTTCCTGTCGCTGTACGCATGGATCGTTTTTGCCACCACTTCCTTGCCTGTGCCGCTTTCGCCGTAAATAATAACACTGTAGCCGGTGGGTGCAATGGTTTCTATCTGCTGGTACATTTCCTTTATGGCCGGGGCCTTGCCTACCAGGTACTTGGAATTGCCCGCTATTGCAACAGAAGAGCCATTGGTTTTTTGCGGCCGGTTTGCCTCGTTTTCAACAGGCGCTTTATTGCCGAGTGCTTTGGTAATTACATTAAGCACTTCATCGGGCACCAGTGGTTTGGTAATATAGTCAAAAGCGCCCTGCTTGATAATTTCCACCGCCATTTTAATGTCAGAATAGCCGGTGATGATGATTACTTCTGCAGCAGGGTTAATCTGCTTCAGCTCCTTCAGCACTTCTACGCCGTCTTTATCGCCCAGCCTGAAATCGCAGAGCACAAGGTCAAAATTGTTTTCTTTAAAAGCGGCTATTCCTTTATTACCGTTGGCTGCTATTGCTGTTTCATATCCCTTTTTCTGGAGAAATCTTGCCAACAGCTGGCACATGTCCATGTCATCGTCAATTATCAATATTTTTTTCATAAACAGATTACATGATTTTTAAAAATACAACCCGGAAGTTAACAATCAAAGCAACACCGGAAAATTTACACCACAGGCTTTATGAATAAAAATGATGCCAAATGAGGAGTATATTCCACTATGGGGTTGCACAGGTGTTGAATAACAACTATTGTTCAAAGTGGCGGGCTATTTGATGAAAATGGAAAATAACGGAAACGTAAAAATCACCTGAAACTTAAAATGGAAAACACTGCTGCCTTGACCGCCCTTATTATAGACGACGAATACGATATTTGTTTTCTGCTAAGCCGTGTACTTAAAAATAACCATATGGATGTGGAATTTGTGCTGTCAATACATGAAGGCAAATCATACCTTGATAAGTTTAACCCCAATGTACTTTTCCTCGATAACCATTTATCCGATGGCCTGGGTATGGACTTTATCAGTTATGTTAAAAAGAACCATCCCTCTACCAAAATCGTAATGGTATCTGCACACAATACGGCTGAAGACAAAAAAAAAGCTATATCTGAAGGCGTGGACGCTTTTATTTCAAAACCTTTTTCTGTAGCAGAAATCACAACGGTCATCTCACAGGTATGTCCCCAATAAATTACATATTCGTAAAAAAATGCACAAAACGGGGAAATTATTGCCCAAATTCAAATTCCTGCATTATCCTTTAAAAGATGTGGCATAATATTTACCATTAAAGAGTTATCCTTTAATATTTTAAAAAAACTAAAAACATACACTATGAGCAACACAAAAATTCTCCTCGGGTTTGTAGCCGGCGCTGCAGTAGGCGCATTGGCAGGTATTTTATTTGCCCCTGAAAAGGGTTCAAAAACAAGAGGGAAAATTGCCGGAAAAGCCGGCGACCTTTCCAGCGCTGTAAAAAATTCTTTCAATGATTTTGTTGATGGCCTTAAGCAGTCTTATGCCAGTACAAAAGAAGAAGTGGAAGATATCGCCGCTAAGAAATCATCCGGCTATAAAGCGGCTCCGGGTTCAACCATGGGGTAATGGCTAACTGACAGCAATAAAGAAATATGCATTCAACAATTGATGATATGGGGCAACTGCTCGCCGAAGCAGGCGAACTGGCAGAGACCAATATTGAAATAGCAAAACTTAAGGTGGCAGGAAAGGTATCTGAATCCCTTTCACATGTAATCGCCATTACGATACTGATGGTGCTGATAAGCGCCGCTGTGATCATCATCAGTATTGGTTTTGCTTTTTTAATTGGCCAATGGCTGCATAATACCAGCTATGGTTTTTTTATCATTGGCGGCATCTATGCATTGCTTTCGGTACTGGCTTATATGAACAGGAAGAAATGGCTGGAGCTACCGCTCTCAAATGTGTTTATAACCAAAATGGCAAATGATGGAAAGGATTAATTCCATGGCTGAACTTACACTCAGGATAAATACGCTGCAGCAAAAAGAAAGAGAACAAAGAGCTGCTTTTAAAGAGCATGCTGCCGGGTTATTAAAAGGCATTAAGCCTGCATCTGTAGTGGGCAGCGCCATCAGCAGGATCGCAGCATCCAGAACTTTTCAGCAAAGCGCTATTGACACTTCTATTGGTGTAGGTGCCGGGTGGCTGGTACGCAAAATTTATGAAGCCAATACCAGCGGCTTTTTTAAAAAACTGGCAGCTCCCCTTTTGCAAAGCCTTACTACCGGCTTTCTTACCCGGAAAATACCCGCAATAAGACAGAAGTTATCATCCAAAGGTTTTTGAGAAGCAGCCAGAATAAAAACCGGTAATCTTTTATCAATTACTGAAAATTTCCATCATTAAGTTACTTTTGCGGTTCATTAATAAACGGACAGCGTGGTACACAATTTTAATGCAGGCCCTTCTATTTTACCCCGGGAAGTTTTTCAACAGGCTGCTGAAGCAGTGTTAAATTATAACAATACCGGTCTTTCCATCCTGGAGATAGGTCACCGCACCAGCACTTTTCAATCGGTGATGGATGAAGCAAGGGCGCTGGTAAAAGAATTAATGGGGCTGCAGGATGGCTATGAAGTGCTGTTTTTGCATGGCGGCGCTTCCACGCAGTTTATGCAGGTGCCGATGAATTTGCTGGATGAAAAGAAAACAGCCGCTTACGCCGATACAGGTGTGTGGGGCCAGAAAGCCGTTAAAGAGGCAAAATTATTTGGCAATGTAGCAGTAGTATGTTCAGGAAAAGAAAGTAATTATACAGCAATACCCAAAGATTTTGCAGTGCCTAACGATGCCGTGTACCTGCATATCACTACCAATAATACCATTTACGGAAGCCAGTGGCAAAGCATACCAAAAGTAAGTGTGCCGCTCGTAGCAGACATGAGCAGTGACATCTTTAGCCGGGTAATTGATTTTAATGCTTTTGACCTGATTTATGCAGGCGCACAAAAAAACATGGGACCCGCCGGCGTGAATCTGGTGGTAGTGAACAAAAATATTTTGGGCAGGGTTAAACGTACCATTCCCACCATTATGGATTACAGTAAGCATATCGCCGAAGGCAGCATGATGAACACGCCGCCGGTGTTTGCTGTGTTTGTATGCATGCTTACCCTCCGCTGGCTGAAAGCGCAGGGAGGCGTGGCAGCTATTGAAAAAAAGAATATTGACAAAGCTGCATTGCTGTATGAGGAAATTGACCGCAACCCATTGTTCACCGGCACGGTAGTAAAAGAAGACCGCAGCAAAATGAACGTTTGCTTTGTAATGAATAACCCGGCACTGGAAGAAAAATTCCTGGCTTATACAAAAGAACAAAATATCGTTGGCATCAGGGGGCACAGACTGGTAGGTGGTTTCAGGGCTTCGCTGTATAATGCGCTGCCCATAAGCAGTGTGCAGGTGCTGGTGGAGGCAATGAAAGCTTTTGCTGCGCAAAACACATAGTAAGTTGAACAAAGGTTGATACTTTATTCTGGAATTTTTATTTTGAATCTTCCATAAGGTTATCAACCCTTTAATAAATTACTCACCCGATAAAGAAATAAAGAAAGAGCAGAATGGTTACCATTTCCCCGTTTAAGGCACTGAGGCCCGAAGCACAACATGCAAAGAATGTAGCATCACGCCCTTATGACGTGCTGAGCAGCAAAGAAGCAAAGATTGAAGCGCAAGGCAATCCTTACAGTTTTTTGCATATTACTAAAAGCGAAATTGACTTACCCGAAGATGTTGATATTCATTCTCAAAAAGTGTACGATACGGCCAAAGAAAACCTGGATGCATTCATCAGCCGCAATGTATTGTTCCGCGAAAGCAAGCCCTGCTATTACATTTACCAATTGGTGATGAACGGCGCCGGCCAAACAGGACTGGTGTGCGGCAGCAGCGTGGATGATTATGAAAATGACCTGATAAAAAAACATGAGTACACCAGGCCGGAAAAAGAAAATGACCGCATTAACCATATTAAAACTACCGGCGCACAAACAGGAAATGTTTTTCTGGCATATAAAAATGTGGATGCCATTGATGCATTGATCAGCAAATGGATAAAAGATAAAAACCCGGTATATGACCTGAAGGCAGATGATGCTGTACAGCATACCATCTGGATAATAAATGACAGCGATGTGATCAACAGCATTACAGAACTGTTTAGAACACAGGTGCCATTTACTTACATTGCCGATGGCCACCACAGGGCAGCCTCTGCAGCTAAAGTGCGGCAGGCATTAGGTAAAAAAGCGCCGGCGGGGGCTAATATTTTTTTAACAACACTCTTTCCCGCCAACCAACTGAAGATAATGGACTATAACCGCGTGGTAAAAGACCTGAACGGGTTAAGTGCCGATGAATTTTTGAAAAGGCTGGAAGAAAAATTCACTGTTGCAAAAGCCACCGGCATTGTTACCCCTTTGCAACTGCATGAATTTGGCTTATACCTTGGCAATGGCAACTGGTACAGGCTCACTGCAAAAGAAGGCGCTTACAATAATGACCCGATTGGTATTTTAGATGTATCCATTTTGCAGGAAAACGTATTAGATCCTTTGCTCGGCATAAAAGACCAGCGCACTGATAAGCGTATTGATTTTGTCGGCGGCATCAGGGGGCTTGGTGAACTTGAAAAAAGAGTTGACAGCGGTGAAATGGCGCTTGCTTTCAGCCTGTACCCCGTAAGCATTCAGCAGTTGTTTGACATTGCAGACAGCGGCAATGTAATGCCGCCTAAAAGCACCTGGTTTGAACCAAAGCTGAGGGATGGGCTGCTGACGCATTTGATAAATGATTAAATCAACCGCAAATTTATTTAACGGGTTGATTTTAATGCTGGCTGTTATTTATCGCATATTGCTGCAGTCCTTCCTTATTCAATACATACACTTTGTTGCCGGCAATTTTTATTTGTATGGCATCTTTAAAATAAGAAGGCAATGCAAATTCTTTCAGCTGCAATGTACCGGGCAGGTATTGGTATAAAATATTATCATTAAAGCCATAAAGGGTTTTATTTATCACTTCCACGTTTTTCCACCGGCGGAAAGGCAATTTGCTTTTCAGTGAACCATAAATATCAAAAATGAAAAAGCCTTTGGCAGTATCGTATAAATGTACAAAGCCATCCCTGTCAATAACCTGTGCAGGAGAAGGGATGCTGTCAAAAAGCAAGCGGCAGTCAACTGTTTCTGTAAGCACTTCGCCATTGTCATCCACTTTTTTCAGCCTGGCATCGCCTTCGTCAAACACCCAGATATTATTGTCATAAGAAGTGGCAATGGCCTTTACGTTAAAAATGTTTTGGCGGCGCAGGTTAATGGTATTACGGATATTCAAAAAGCGGTCAAGCACCACTACTGTTGAAAAGTTCTGGTAATACAGCAACAGCTTTAATGGATTGGTTACATCCACGTAAAATAGCTTTCCGTATTTACGCACGTCATTGAAAACCCCTGCGGAGTCTCCGTTGTTGTTGAGCTTCTTTAATTGATTATTGCTGTTTAAAAGATAAATGTTATCCAGGTTGTCAACATTGAAATAAGTGAAATCACCGGGAATGTTTTTGGCAAATTTCAAAACGGAATCTGTTTGGGAAAAAGCAGGAATACAAGCTAAAATAACGAAACACAGAGAAAATATTTGTTTGGATGGCAGGCACGCAGGCCGGGGTAAAGGCTTATATTTTAAATTAAAAAGCATTATTGAACATGAATTTCTATTTCTGCAGCCTGGCAGGGTTTGACTATAATGGTCCTCGCCTCCCAGCCTGTATGGTTGGCAAGGCTTACAGGGTTTACTTTGTACGCCACGCTTACGGAATCATTTTTAAGAAATGTAACCGGCACCGGTATGGGATAGGGGGTGGTATAAAGCGTACCATTTGTAAAAGGCCCGGGGATTTTTAATGGAGAAGAAGGGGTTCTTAAATCGCTTACTACCAAGGTATCGGCCTGCGTATAAGCACTGTCCGCATTTAATTTTACGGCCACCGAACACAGGGGGTTATCCTGGTAAACTTCAAGAGACGGGACATTCCTGAAAGCAGGCAAATTTTGCATCAGGTACTCTCCATCCAGGAAAATCCCTAACCCTGTTATATAGCCATCGGGAGTGTAGACGAATTCAAACTGGCCATTAGTACCTGTTGTAACCTCTCCCCATTTTTTCCCTTCCGAACCTGTTCCGGCACTCTCATCCACCAGGGAAAGCACACGGTTGGCAAGAGCATGGCCGCAATCTTTATACAACGTGCCGGCAATATGGTATTGAGATTTATCCTGTTCTTTTTTACAACCGGTTAAAGAAAAAACAAAAGCAACAAACATTGCAATTTTAAAAATATTTCTCATGATTAATCAATAGAGAGAATTACTGTAAGCCTGAAAAATTAATTTATGTTTTAAAGGTATAACAAATGAATGAAAGGAAGGGCGGTTAATTCTTAACTGCTTCATTTTTATAATAAGCCAATGCGACTGTATTACCATCAAACACTGCGTAGCTGTTAAAATGTATCCATTCGCCCAGGTTGATATACCTGCTTTTTGCATTCAGCGTAAAATCAATTGGTAAATGCCGGTGGCCGAAAATAAAATAATCAATATGTTCTTTTTGTAATACTTCTTTGCAATAGCTGATAAGCCACTCGTTTTCTTCGCCTAAAAACTTTTCTTCGTGGCCCCCGGCGGCTGCCCTGCTTTTTTTAGAAAAATAATTGGCAACGCCCATACCAATACCCGGGGGAATAATGCCAAACAGCCACCGGCAAACGGGATTCCGGAATATTTTTTTCAGGAATTTGTATTTGTGGTCACCGGGGCCCTGCCCGTCGCCGTGGCCGATTAAAAACTTTTTTCCATTGAATTCAAAATGTGCCGGCTCAAAATATACCTGCATATTCAATTCCTGCTGAAAATAATTTTTCACCCACATATCATGGTTGCCCACAAAAAAATGCAGTTGAATACCCCTGTCGGATAGTTCGGCCAATTTGCCCAGCAGGCGCACAAAGCCTTTTGGCACCACGGTTTTGTACTCAAACCAAAAATCGAACATATCACCTACCAAAAATATTGCTGCAGCGTCTTTTTTTGCTTCCTCTAAAAATTGTACAATTAATTTTTCACGGCGCAGGCTTATGGACATGCCGGGTGTGCCGAGGTGAAAATCGGAAAGAAAATATATTTTTTTACCGGCCGGCAGTATCAAAGCGTTTAGTTTTAAAAACAATGTTCCAAAAATAATCATTCATTGGTTACCGGGAAGTCAAGTTTTTAAAAGTATGACTTCTTTTACGGCATTGCCGGTATAAAATAGTTTTATATTTTGTGGAATAATGATATTGATCTATTCAGAAAGCACCAGCTCCCGCCTGCAATACACCTGTTCTTTCATCTTCACTGAGCCGGTGCAGGCTGCTTTTGAATTAACAAACGATGCAGAAAGGTTTAAGCAATACGCCGGCGCAAAAATCAATTACTCAGCTAACAGGGTTACTAATGAAGAATTGTGGATACAAAGTACATCACTGCTTTTTGAAACCGGTATCCATTCGCAGCCAATCAATTGTTTTGAAATCAACGGGCACAAAGTTTTTTTTAAAAACTCCGGCGGAGATGTAACCTTTGATATTTTTGCCGCCGTTTTTTACCTGCTCAGCCGTTATGAAGAATACCTGCCGCATGAAAAAGATATGTACGGAAGGTATGCCCATCAAAATTCGCTTGCATTCAAAGAGGGTTTTTTACAATTGCCATTGATTAATATATGGGTAAAAGAGCTGGTTGCAGCGATCAAAAAAAAATATCCAACGCTCAATATTCAATATTCAATATTCAACTTTCTTCCTACTTACGATATTGACATTGCTTATTCTTACAAATACAAAGGTGTTGTACGTACTATTGGAGGCTTTATAAAATCTCCTTCTGCCGAAAGGATAAAAGTGCTGGCAGGTGCTGCACAAGATCCATATAACAGTTATGAATGGTTAGATAATCTTCATGAAAAACACCATTTGCAACCGCTTTACTTTTTTTTGGTGGCGCAAAAAAATGCAGTTTATGATAAAAACATTTTGCCCAACAAACCAGCCTTTCATCATTTGGTAAAGCAGCATGCCGATAAATATGCAACCGGTATTCACCCAAGCTGGCAAAGCGGTGACAATTTTCTATTGCTGAAGCAGGAGAAAAAAATACTGGAGCATCTCATATCTAAAAGCATTACTAAATCAAGGCAGCATTATATCCGTTTTCATTTACCATCGGGATACAGAAGGCTTTTAGAAGCAGGCGTCACTGATGATTATTCGATGGGATATGGCAGCATCAATGGTTTCAGGGCATCAGTAGCTTCTTCATTTTACTGGTACGATCTTGAGAAAGAAGAACAAACCCACTTACGCGTCCATCCTTTTTGTTTTATGGAAGCTAATTCATTTTATGAGCAGCATTTTTTTCCTGCACAGGCTTATGATGAACTGCTGCATTATTACAATGTATGCAAAGAAGCGAATGGTGAGTTCATCACTATCTGGCACAATAATTTTTTAGGTACTGATAAGCTCTTTGCCGGATGGAGAGAATGTTACGAAAAATTTATCCGGCATATATCCGGCGCTAATGCTTAAAATGCCGCATCCCTGTAATCACCATCGCCAAATTATTGTCCTTACAATATTGAATGGAATCGTTGTCCCGGATAGAGCCGCCCGGCTGTATAAACGATGTGATACCTGCTGCATGGGCAATCTTTACGCAATCATCAAAAGGAAAAAACGCATCGCTTGCCAATACAGCGCCGTTCAGATCAAAATTGAATTGTTTTGCTTTTTCTATTGCCTGCCGCAATGAATCTATCCTTGATGTTTGGCCACAGCCCTTGCCTGCCAATTGTTTGTTTTTGATTAAAGCGATGGCATTACTTTTTAAATGCTTGCACACCAGGTTGGCAAAAGCCAAGTTTTCTTTTTCCAAAGCGGTTGTTTCCCTTCCGCCGCTCTCTTTCCATTCTGTATAATTGCCTTCGTCAATGTCCTGCACCAGCACGCCGTTTAAAACAGACTTGTATTGCTCTTTTGTTCCGGGGCCTTTTTTAAGCTGCAGCAATATCCTGTTCTTTTTTGATTTTAATACAGCCAGCGCCTCTTCGTTAAAAGAAGGAGCAACCAGCACTTCAAAGAAAATTTCGTTGATGGCTTCTGCAGTGGCTTTATCAATAGTGCCATTGCAAACCAGCACACCGCCAAAAGCACTCTCCGGGTCGCCGGCCAGTGCCGCCTTCCAGCTTTCTTTCACAGAAGATCTTTGCGCTATGCCGCAAACATTGGTATGCTTGATAATGGCAAACGTGGTGGTTGTAAACTCTTTTATCAATTGCACTGCGGCATCCACATCCACCAAATTATTATACGATAATTCTTTCCCGTTCAGTTGTGTAAACAGTTCATGTAAATCGCCGTAAAATATCCCCGACTGGTGAGGGTTTTCTCCGTAGCGCATGGGCTTTGGATTGGGAATGGATTCTAAAAAATATAATGATGATGCAGGTTTAAAATATTTTGCAATCGCCACGTCATAATGTGCCACCACTTCAAATGCCAGCGCCGCAAAATTTTTTCTTTGCTCTAAAGTGGTTTGCCCCTCCTGCGCAGCCAATAGCTCCTCTAATGCCGGATAATCTTTTTTGGCAGCAATCACCACCACATCTTTAAAATTTTTAGCGGCACCGCGTATCATGCCGGGTCCGCCGATATCCACCTTTTCAATAATGGCTGCTTCATCATTGGTAGATGCAACAGTTTCCTCGAATGGATACAAGTCCACAATTACCAAATCAATTTCAGGAATATTGTATTGTCCCATTTCGGCCACATGCTGCTGGTCGTCCCTTTTGCCTAATATGCCGCCAAATACAGACGGGTGCAGCGTTTTAACCCTTCCACCCAAGATAGAAGGATAGGTAGTGAGCGACTCTACAGGAACGCAGGGCACCTGCATCTCTTCAATAAATTTTTGCGTGCCGCCCGTAGAATAAATGGTGATGCCCAGGCGGTGTAGCTGGTGCACAATATTTTCCAGCCCATCTTTGTAAAACACAGAGATGAGCGCCGATTTGATTTTTTTGTTCATTTGTGATGTGAGGTTTTACAGGCTTGTTATAAATGCCCCCTGTTCAGGTATTGAATGAAAACGCAAATGTAATTTATTGCAGTCTTGTTTCCATTTTTCAATTTTCCACAAACTGTTAGAAGCATCAAACACATACTGGCTGCAATTGAAAACCCTTGCCAGTTGCGGGATAGAGAGCTTTGGGTTTTTGGATACGATGACCATATCAACATTTACCGGTGCTGCTGATACAAATGAAAGCGGCTTATCAATTAACAATATTTTCTTATCGCCAAACTGGCAAAATGAACCTTGCCGGAACAAGGCAGGCATTGCATCCATTCTTTTGTTCAACTGGAGGGCGATGCGGCCGGGTTTTAAATGAAAATTTTGCAGCAGCCCGTCCTGCAGCAAAATGCTGTCGCCGATAAAATAATACTGGTTGCCCTGCACCATATCTATTGCCTGCTGCTGCGGCACATTGTACACAATTATTTTTTGCTGGCTTTTTACCCGCCAGCCAATAACCGCATGAACAGATAAAAAGCAAACAAGGCTTGCCAGCGACCACAATAATAATTTGGACCTCTTCTGTAACAGCCATGCTGCCGAAAAGATAACTGCTGCATATAACAGCCATGTAGTAAGTACGGTGGCCGGTATTTTGTCCCACACTGCAAAAGGCAACCCGTTCATCCATTCAATAAACTTATTCATCAGCCACAGCAGCCAGCCGGTTATTTTGCCAGCGTATAAGCTAACAGGTGGTATCCATGAAAAGGCTACCAGCCCTATTGCTGCATAAAGAATAATGGACGAAAGCGGCACAGCAATAAGATTAGTAATAAGAAACAATAAAGGAAACTGGTGGAAATAATAAATGCACACCGGGAAAGTAAGTATTTGCGCTGCTGTGGTAAGCGCTATGGCTTTCCAGGCATTATCCAGCCATTTGTTTTTGAAATAAAGAAGGTTGTAAACAGGTTTTTGAAAAACCACAATGCCAATCACGGCCAGGTAGCTAAGCTGAAAACCCACGTCCCATAAATAACAGGGATTGAAACAAAGCATTACAAACGCAGAAGCCGCCAGCGAACTGTAAATGGATGCCTGCTTAAAAAACATTTTGCCTACCGTGATAAAAGAAAACATTACCGCAGAGCGGATAACGGAAGCAGCGCCACCAGTGAGCAATGAAAAAAGCCACAGGCAACTCAGTATTAATATTGCCTGCAAAATTTTAGAATTTTTAATACCCGGCATTTTAGCAAAAATCCAGAGCAGCAAGCCATAGATCAATGCCAGGTGCATGCCCGATATGGCGATGATGTGCACTACGCCGGTATTGCTGTAAGCCTGCACCAGGTCTTTATCCAAATCGTTGGTATAGCCTATAAGCAATGCTTCAGCAATAGCCAGCTCATCTTTTCCATTATTAATATTTTGCTGCAGGGCAGCAAGCACATTAGCTCTTGCCTTGTACAAAAATTGCTGAAACGGGTTTACATCCTTTGTTGTAAGCTTTACCCAATCCGGTGGTTTTAAAAATACGTTGTGAAAAATTCCCTGGAAGGCGGCATAGCGTTCATAATCAAACGCACCCGGATTGCCGGAATTTTTTATGGCAATTAATTTTTTATTGATGAGTATTTGATCACCATAGGCAAGATCAGGGGCAACAGATCCTTTTGAAAAATACAGGAGCAATTTTCCATTTGCAGCAACCACTGTATCATGGTGCACCAGCTGCTCCACATAAGCGTCCGCCTTAAAAGATTTATTTTTCTCTACCAACGGTTCTTTGATAGTAGCAATAATGAAGCCGCCTTCTTTATAATGATTGCCATACCAGCCGTCAAAATGCCTTTTGTCCCTGCTCCATGTAATGCACATGCCGAATGCAAGCAATATCAATTGCAGCAAAAACCCCTGCAAAAATTGTAACCTGAATTTTTGTGACAAGGGCAAAAAGGAAAAAGCAAGTAATGCCGCAACAAAACATCCCAAGCCAATAACAGCAATCAATAAATCAAACTGCCCATACCATTGTAAAAGTATACCGCCAATAAGGGGCGGCAGCAGGCGGATGAAGGGTGCTGTTTTCCAGATGGGTATGTCCAGGGTTTTTGACATACCCCAAGATAGGCAGAAAATTTTACTTGCTCAGGTGCATGCTTCTTTCCTTATACAATGCCCTGAAATAAGGGTCCCGCAGGTCTTTGATAAAGCGTATCGCTTCGCCGGTGCTTTTCATTTCGGGGCCAAGCTCTTTGTTTACGCCGGGAAATTTATTGAAAGAGAAGACAGGCTCTTTGATGGCAAAACCTTTCAGCTTTTTTTCAAATTTAAAATCTTTCAGCTTGCTGGTTCCCATCATCACTTTGGTAGCCACGTTAAGATAAGGTATTTGATAAGCTTTGGCGATAAACGGCGTTGTCCTTGATGCCCTGGGGTTGGCTTCAATCACGTATACATTGCCGTCTTTAATGGCAAACTGTATATTGATAAGTCCTTTTATCTGCAATGCCCTTGCAATTTTTTCAGCATACTCTTCCATTGTTTGTACAACCAACGGGGAAAGGTTGAATTGCGGCAGCACGGCATTGCTGTCGCCACTATGGATGCCGGCCGGCTCAATATGCTCCATCACTCCCATTACATGAAAATCAGTACCGTCAAAAATGGCATCAATCTCCGCCTCCTGGCAGCGGTCAAGAAAATGATCGATCAAAATTTTATTGCCGGGCAAATGTTTTAATAAGCTCAATACGCCTTTTTCCAGCTCTTCGTCATTAATTACAATACGCATTCTTTGCCCACCCAGCACATAGCTCGGGCGAACCAATACAGGATAGCCCACCTGCTTCGCCACCTCCAGCGCATCATCTGTTGAATAAGCCGTGCCGTATTTTGGATAAGGAATGCCTAACTCCTTAAGCATATCGCTGAAGCGGCCACGGTCTTCGGCAATATCCATGTTGTCATAAGAGGTGCCGATGATCTTTATTCCTTTTTCATGCAAACGTTTGGCGAGTTTTAAAGCCGTTTGCCCGCCAAGCTGAACAATTACGCCCTCCGGTTTTTCATGCTCAATAATCTCCCACAAATGTTCCCAGAATACCGGTTCAAAATAC
>JBEHYP010000103.1:0-13847 GCA_048498115.1 Bacteroidota bacterium
TAAGAGATCTGCGCCTTGGTGTGATAGACGTATTAGTAGGCGTAAACCTGCTGAGGGAAGGTTTGGATTTGCCTGAAGTTTCATTGGTAGCCATTTTAGATGCAGATAAAGAAGGTTACCTGCGCAATGAAAAAAGTTTAACGCAAACTGCTGGCCGTGCTGCAAGAAATGTGGATGGGCTGGTAATTTTTTACGCTGACAAGATCACGGAAAGCATGCAGAAGACAATGGATGAAACATTGCGCCGCAGGGAAAAACAGATAGCTTATAATATTGAGCACAATATAACCCCCACCACGGTTGTCAAAAGCAAAGAGCAGGTATTTGCCCAAACCAGCGTACTGGATATTAAAGGCTTTGATGAAAAGAAGCCTTATGCCATTGGGGGCGATGAAGATATTGTAACCATTGCTGCCGAAGACCCGGAAGAATACCTCACCATTCCCAAGATGGAAAAGAAAATTGCTGCGGTGAAAAAATCAATGGAAAAGGCGGCAAAGGATATGGATTTTATGGAAGCCGCAAGATTAAGGGACGAAATGTTCAGGCTGCAAAAAGAGCTGGAAGGAATGAAAGGCTAAAATTTATTCTTTTGCTTCCGTTGGCCACCAGTCATTCCCGAAAGGATCTTTAAATCCACAACTATAGCCATAATCCATTTTGGTTGGTTTCATGGTGGAAACAGCCCCGGCAGCAATAGCTTTTTGATAAGTTTCGTCCACGCTTTCCACATAAATAAAAATACCGGCGGGCCTTGCTGTAAATTGCTCTGTGGCATCGGCCAGCATTATTACGCTTTCGCCGATACGCAGTTCACCGTGCATGATAACACCTTCACTTCTTAGCACCACCAATTGTTCAGCAGCATCAAAAACATGCTTCATAAATTCAATGAACCCGGCAGCACCAGGAATGACCAGGTAAGGCATCAGCCTGTTGTATTGCGGGGGAATTTTCATCGCCGGCTTTTTCAGAAAGATAGTATATTTCAGAAAGAAATCATACCTTAACCTTTCATTTTCAAAATACACCTCATGACTACCATTGCGCTGTACAATCTTAAAGGCGGTGTGGGCAAAACCGCCAGTTGCGTAAATTTTGCTTACCTGGCTGCGGCAGACGGGTTTAAAACATTGCTGTGGGATATTGACCCACAGGGCTCTGCTTCCTTTTATTATAAAGCAAAGCCCAAAACACATCCCGGCATAAAAAAACTCATCACCAAAGATGCTGAGCTGGAAAGCGCCATCCTCAGCACCGATTTTGAGCTGGTAGATGTAATTCCTGCCGATAACAGCAGCAAAAGCTTTGATATTATGCTGGAGGAAATGAAGGGAAACAAAAACCGCTTGAAAAACGTATTGAAGCAATTAGATGGTGAATATGAATTTGTATTTATTGATTGCCCGCCGGGGTTCAGCGCCCTGCATGAAAATATTTTTAATGCAGCGGACATTGTGCTGATGCCCGTAATACCTACCACTTTATCTGTCCGTACTTACCACATGGTAAAGGATTATTTTAAGGAAAAAGAGCTGGACATACGCAAAATGATGTGTTTCTTCACCATGACCGACCTGCGTAAGAACCTGCATAACGAAGTGATGGAAGAACTGTATAAGGACAAACGTTTTTTCCAAAACTATATACCTTACTTATCTGATGTAGAAAAAATGGGTGTGCACAAGGCGCCCATCATGGAATTTGCCAACAGCAGCTATGCGGCGCAATGCTACAGGGAATTGTGGACGGAGATAAAGGAAGGTGTGTTATAAAATAAAAAAGCAAGGACAATTTTATCCTTGCTTTTTTATTTACCGTTTAATAAGGCACACTAAATTCCCCATTGGTAAAAACTTTTGCAGTTGTACTTGCTCCATCATCCCCATACAGCGTACCGCTAAAAGTACCTGTAATTCTGTTCGAAGTTTTTTGAGAAACAATTATTGTAAAAGTTCCTGTTTGTCCGTTTGTTCCCTGGCTCCAGGTAACAGTTCCGTCATCATATATAGGAAAACAAAAGATTGGTGTAGGATTTGTGAGAGAAAGTAAATTATAAGTGCCGGCAGTAACGCTTCCGGTAGCATTAGTTAAAGTAAGCGAAAGGGAAGGACCGGGGATATCGGTAGACTGGCTGCCGTCAATTGCAAAAGCCGAAGCCATCGGGGCAATACCTGTTAGGTTGACATTAAATGTTGCAGCTGTGCCATCAATGTTGCATCTTAAATAATCTGTTGATGGCGCTGCACCTGGTAAAAAGCCTATAGAAAAGCTACAACTGCTTGTGCCAAAACTAATATTGTAAGAATTATTTCCACTGGCAGTTGGGGTGCCACTCCCTGTTAGTATAATGGTTTGTGCTCCTGCTGCCAATACCCCAGAGCTTGAAAAAGCACATCCGTTTACTGTTCCTGTTGTTATAGAATAGGAACCAGCTGTTGTAACAGTTACAGGAATAGAAATAGTATTGGAAGAACTCAGGGCAATTCCCTGTGTGTATGTTCCTGCCGGGGCAATACCTGCGCAATCAAGTGTTCCTGACGCAGGAGGAGCTGCGGGAGCTGTTGTTATAATAAAGCTGCAATTGCCGGCGCTATTAGTTACTGTATAAGTAAAATCACCAGCAGCAGCAGGTGTGCCATTGCCAGTAAGTGTAATGGTTTGTGTACCAGTGTCAGTAAAACTACCCGTATTACTGAATGTAATTCCGTTTACAGCTGCTGTGCTGATAGTATAAGCACCAGCGCTACTAACATTCACGTCAAAAGTTATTGTATTAGTTGTAGTAAGCGCTATGCCTGCCATATAGGTGCCGCTGGCTGCAAAGCCTGTGCAGGAAGCAGGTGAACCACCCAATGTAAAAACGGCAGCACCGGGACCAACTATCCCCCCTCCTTCAAAACTCAATTCTTTTTCGCACGAAACAAAAAACAAAACGGATAATAAAACAAGCGAAACGAATGAAAATATCTTTTTCATACTTATAGTTTTTTTAAGAGTTATTCTTCATTGCAGGAATAACCGGCGGACAAATATATTTAAATTTCCCCACCTGAACATTTGTTAGTATTTTAACCACCCTAATTTAACAAACACATTGTATGAAAAGAAACTTGACAAGCTGGTTCAGCCCTTCGTTACAAAAGGAAATGCCGGTGGCAGTATATGGCCATTATGGATTTGCACTATTACTGGTGCCTACTGCAGCGGCCGATTACCTTGAATATGAACGTTTTCAATTAATAGATTCATTGGCACCATGGATAAACGGAGGAAAAATAAAAGTATTTTCAGTGAACAGCATCAATAATGAAAGCTGGCTCAATAATGACATGGCAGGAGAGCATAAAGCCATCCGGCACAACCAGTTTAACCAATATATTTTTGATGAAGTAATACCCTTTATAAAAACCAATACTTCGTGGGATACGCCTGTTATTATTTCCGGGGCTTCCTTTGGTGCATTGCACAGCATGAATTTATTTTTAAAGCGGCCCGACCTGATCAATGGCGTTATTGCCATGAGCGGTGTCTATAATTTGATGGAATACACAAAGGGCTTTTATGATGAACAGGTATATTTCAATTCCCCCGCCCATTACGTTCCCAACCTTACTGACCATCATATTTTAGAACAGATACGCAGCAGCAGGCATATCCATATTCTCACCGGCAGCGGGCCTTACGAAGCGCCGGATGCTGCAAGGGATTTTGCCGGTATTTTATACAGCAAAGGCATAGATTATGAATTAAGTGTGTGGGGCGAAGAATGGAAACACGACTGGCCCACATGGAGGGCAATGCTGCCGCTGTGGATAGATACGAGGTTTTAAGGCGTTTCACATAACGGTAACAAAGACAGCAATGAATACGGTGAACAGGCAATTTAACGCTTTGTTTCGCAGCCTTTTCGTTGTGTTCGTTGTGCGAAATCTCTTACTTTTACCCTATGCAAAAAAAATTATTTTTATTAGATGCGTATGCGCTCATCTTCAGGGCGTATTATGCACTTATCCGCAGCCCACGCATTACCAGCAAGGGCCGCAATACCAATGCGCAATTTGGTTTTACCAATACATTGATTGATTTGATCAACAACCAAAAGCCTACACATATAGCTGTGTGCTTTGATACAGCTGCACCCACAGAGCGCCACACAGATTTTGCCAATTACAAAGCCAACCGGCAGGAAACACCGGAAGATATTGCTGCTGCCGTACCTGATATCATCCGGATTATTGAAGCAATGAATATTCCCGTGGTGGCAGTGGATGGTTATGAAGCGGATGATGTAATTGGTGCTTTGGCAAAGCAGGCGGAAAAAGCAGGCTACGATGTGTATATGGTGACGCCGGATAAAGATTACGGCCAATTGGTAACAGAGCATATAAAAATATACAAGCCGCCCTACCAGGGAAGCCTGTACGAAATTTTAGGTCCAAAGGAAGTGTGTGAAAAATGGGGCATCAGCAGCGTTGACAGGGTAATTGATATGCTGGGCTTAATGGGGGATGCAGTAGATAATATACCCGGCATTAAAGGGGTGGGCGAAAAAACGGCCGCTAAGCTGCTGGCAGAATACGGCACACTTGAGAATATACTGGCCAATGCAGAAAATATAAAAGGCGCCATGGGCGAAAAAATAAAAGCAGGGAAAGAAGATGCTGTCATGAGCAAAAAGCTGGCAACGATTATTACGGATGTGCCGGTGGAATTTCATGAAGAAGATTTTATGGTGAAAGTGATGAACAAGGAAGCATTGAGAGAAGTTTTTTATGAGCTGGAATTTAAGACACTTGGTAAAAGAATACTCGGCGAAGAAATAGAAATAGCATCAAATCCTGAAACCAAAACAGTAGAGATAAAAGCCAAAACAGAGAATGTGCAGATGGATCTGTTTGGCAACGTGATACAACAGGTGGAAATTGTAAGGTCGGCAGTATTACCTGCTGCTGAAGAACCTGCGGCTTCCCCGGCAAATAAGAATATACATAACACTCCGCATAATTATATTTTGCTGGACGATGAGAGATCAATCCGGCAATTTATAACCACAGCATCTCAGCAAAAAGAAATTTGTTTTGATACGGAAACCACGGGCATTGATGCCAATGAGGCCGAGCTGGTGGGCCTGAGTTTTTCTTTTATTCCCGGCGAAGCATATTATGTGCCCTGTCCTGCTGATAAAGACGGTTGTATAAAATTGCTGAAGCAGTTTGAAGTTTTATTTAATGATGAATCCAAAATGTGGATTGGACAAAACATCAAGTACGACATGCTGATGCTGAAGTGGTATGGATTTGAGTTGAAAGGAAATATTTTTGACACCATGCTGGCACATTACGTAATAGAGCCGGATGGAAAAAGAAGCATGGATGCATTGAGTGAAAAATACCTTGGTTATGAGCCGGTGCATATCGAAGAACTGATTGGCAAAAAAGGGAAGAGTCAGGGCAATATGAGGGATGTGGAGGCTGAAAAAATAAAAGACTACGCTGCGGAAGATGCGGATATTACGTTACAATTAAAAAATATTTTTTTACCGCAATTAAAAACAAAAGAGGTAGAAAAAGTTTTTTACGAGGTGGAAAACCCATTGGTAAAAGTGCTTACCGATATGGAGTTTGAGGGGATAAAAATTGATGAAGTATTTTTAAAAGAATACAGCAGGCAACTGGAAGCAGACGCAAAAAAAAGCGAGGAAGCTGTATATGAGCAGGCAGGGGTGCGTTTTAACCTGGCAAGCCCCAAACAACTGGGAGAAGTGTTGTTTGAGAAATTGCAGCTTGATCCAAAGGCGAGGAAAACCAAAACGGGGCAGTATGCCACCGGCGAAGATGTATTGACAAAACTGGCCGTGAAAAATAAAATTTGTGATGATATTCTTGCCTTCCGTGAACTGACAAAGCTAAAAAACACTTACGTTGATGCCCTGCCGTTAATGGTAAATAATAAAACGGGCCGTGTGCATACTTCTTATGCCCAGGCGGTGGCGGTTACAGGCAGGCTCAGCAGCATTGATCCTAATTTGCAAAACATACCGGTGCGTACTGAAAGAGGAAGGGAAATAAGGAAAGCATTTATCCCACGCAGCGGGGAATACATTTTAATGTCTGCTGATTATTCGCAGATAGAATTGCGGATTGTGGCAGCTATCAGTGCTGATGAAAATATGTGCAATGCTTTTAAAACAGGCAAGGACATTCATACAGCGACTGCTGCAAAGGTTTTTAATGTAGAAGAAAAAGACGTGACCAAAGAAATGCGCTACAAGGCCAAAAGTGTAAACTTTGGCATTATCTATGGACAGGGCGCTTTTGGTTTGGCGGATAATCTTGGTATATCAAGAACAGAAGCCAAAGAAATCATTGATAATTATAAAAAGCAATTTCCCAATATCCAGCGCTATATGGACGAGAGCATCAACTTTGCCAAGGAGAATGGTTATGTGCAAACGCTGATGGGCCGCAAGCGCTGGCTCCGTGATATTAATTCTGCCAACTTCACCGTTCGGGGTTTTGCAGAGCGCAACGCCATTAACTCTCCCATACAGGGCAGCGCCGCTGATATGATAAAGCTGGCGATGATAAAAATCCATAAAGCATTTAAGCAGCATAGTTTTAAATCGAGAATGCTGCTGCAGGTGCATGACGAGCTGGTATTTGATGCGCACAAGGATGAAATGGAAAAAGTAAAACCTGTGATTTTGGAATGCATGCAAACGGCGCTGCCATTGCCCAACGGCGTGCCTGCCGAGGCTGAAGTGGGAACCGGTGAAAACTGGCTGGCAGCGCATTAGTGTACCCTGTAAATTTATAATATGCAACCTGTGTTGATTTACTGCTATGATGCTTATTGCGGATGGTGCTATGGCTTTAGCCCCGTGATGAAAAAAATAGCGGAAACATTTAAAGACCAATTTGCCATTGAAGTATTAAGCGGTGGTATGATGACAGGCGAACACATTGCACCCATCGAAAAAATTGCACCTTTCATACAAACTGCTTATACAGGAGTGGAGGAGATAACCGGGATAAAATTTGGTGAAGATTTTTTATGGCATATCAACCATCCTGAACAAAGCGATTGGGTAATGAATTCAGAAAAGCCTGCCATTGCCCTGTGCATTTTCAAAGAATATTACCCCGAACAGCAATTATTATTTGCGTCTGACCTGCAATACGCATTGAATTATGAAGGCCGTGACCTGGATGATGATGAAGCTTACCGGCACCTGCTGGAAAAATACGGTATTCACCCGGAAGCGTTTTATTCCAAATTGCACAGCGAAGAATATAAGCAACAGGCATACTATGAATTTGCCTTGTGCAGGCAATTGCAGGTTACCGCTTTTCCTGCCGTATTGATGCAGCTAAGCGAAACCAAATTCCACTTACTGGCAAGAGGCTACACTGATTACAATGCACTGAAGGCGCGTATTGAGCTTGTATTAACTGGGCATTCTGCCAAAAATTAATTATAACTGTATGGTACTAACGGTAACGCTTAACCCTTGTATAGACAAAAGCTCCACGGTAAAAAAAATGGAGCCGGAAAGCAAATTGCGCTGCACAGAAGTAGTACATGAGCCCGGCGGCGGGGGCATTAATGTGAGCAAAGCATTAAAAAAACTCGGCTGCGAATCGGCAGCACTTTTTCCCGCAGGCGGGCATAATGGCAATATGCTGCGTTCTTTGCTGGATGAAGAGCAAATCAGTTTCCATGCGGTGGATACGAAAACAGAAACAAGGGAAAACTGGGTGGTGCATGAAATGGAGGGCAACCGCCAGTACCGTTTTACTTTTCCCGGCAGGGCAGTGGAAGAAGACATGGTTAAAACATTGCTGGATGAAATAAGGAATTTTTCACCCTCATTTGTAGTGGCCAGCGGAAGTTTGCCTCCCGGGTTGCCGGATCATTTTTATGGGCTGATTGTAAAAAACGCAAAAGCTGCAGGCGCAAAATGTATTGTTGACACCAGCGGCAATGCGCTGGCAGGGCTTAAAGGAAAAGGCGCTTACCTGATCAAACCCAATATTGGTGAGCTGTGCGGCTTACTGCAGGTGGCATCGCTTTCAAAAAGCGAAGTGCCTAAGGCAGCCCGGCAGGTTATAGCCGATGGGTATGCAGAAATTATCGCGGTAAGCATGGGGCCTGAAGGTGCCTGGCTGGCAACACAGGATGAAGAATATTTTGCCGGGGCACCCAAAGTGGAAAAGAAAAGTACCGTGGGAGCAGGCGACAGTATGGTGGCGGGTATCACTTATATGCTGCAGCAGCAGCGCTCACTTAAAGAAGCCATTGCTTTTGGTGTGGCCTGCGGAAGCGCAGCTACAATGAATGAGGGCACACAGCTTTTCAATAAAGAAAATGCTGAAAAATTATTCCATCAAATAATAAATGCATAAATTTTTTGCTTGTTTTTGCTTGACTTTAGGATTTCTAAATTGTATTTTTCGGAAAATTTTTTTATGAAACATTACATTAGTATAATCATCGGGATTTTAATGCTTACTTCAGCATGGCAGTTAAAAGCCCAATCACAGGAGGAAACGCAAAAATGGATGCAGTATATGACTCCATCCGATATGCAAAAAATGCTTGCCAAATCTTCGGGCGAATGGAATGAAGAGCTGACTTTTTGGATGGATCCCACGCATCCTGAAATGGAACAAAAAATGACAGCTTCCTGCACCAACAGCATGATACTGGGCGGCCGGTACCAGCAAACGGTTCATAAAGGAGACTTCGGCGGGATGCCGTTTGAGGGTATTGAAACTTTAGGATATGATAATTTGCTGAAGAAATTTGTAAGCACATGGATAGACAATATGGGTACGGGCATGATGTATATGGAAGGCTCGTGGGACGAAGCAACTAAAACGGTGGTTTTTACAGGGCGGATGACAGACCCGGCAAGCGGTAAAGAAGTGGGTGTCCGGCAGGTATTTAAGATAATTGACGATGATACTCATGAAGTGACCCAATACCAGCAGGATAAAGATGGTAAAGAATTTAAAAGCATGTACATTAAGCTTACAAGGAAAAAATAATGAGATCTTGTTGTGTGCAAAGAAACCGGGATGTTTTCCCGGTTTTTGTTTATGACGTGGTTGGCTCTGCTAAAAATGCGCTTGCGTTAAATGGTTTACCGATGTCCAGTACTTATCTTTAAAAATATCGTATATTATCTTCAGCTTATCGCCGTACCTGTTAATGAGCAGGGAGACTGTTTTTGAAGAACGACGAAACTCTTTACAGGCAATATATATCCTCCTGGTGCCGTTGTACGTTTCTTTTCCAATATTTAAATAGCCGTCCAGGTCAGGTAACTGATTTAATATTTCCTCTTCAAAACTATTCATGATATCGGTGCTTTCATCATCAGGCATGCCCTCGTTATCCTGCCCGTTAAATTTTATATCTACCAGCATCATCCAGGGATGGGAGGCCCTGGCATCCCAATGCAGCAGGTCATTATTAACAATAGCAAATACCGGAAGCCCGTTTTCATCATCTGCTTCAAGGCTGCTGTACCGGTCTTCGTCTGTCCCGTACCGTAAGCCTTCGTATTTTTCAACGAACTCCTTTTCACGCCACAGCAAATAGCTCTGTAATTTGTTTATAGGTATCAGCTCTTTTTCTTTGGAAGGGCCTTCTACTTTCACGGTATCCAGTAAAGTAGCGCTCTTATATTCGCCCAGTAAATTATCAAGGTAAATAAAGCATGCGCTTGTAATGGTTTCTTTATGCGCTGCCGTAAAATACTTGTACACCAGCGTAATGTCAATTTCATCGGGGTATGCATCATAACAAGTGCTGTAAAAACCAATATTGCGATCGTTAAATTCATAGCCATCCATGCTCATGCTCAAATCTTCAATACTGCAGGGCTGCTTTAATGCGGTAAACTTCCATCCTTTGATGGCAGGAGCGGCTGCAACTAATTCTTCTGCAAATCCAAACGATTTTACGGCGCCATCAGTTGTAATAATGAGTTCTGCTGTATGACTGCTTATCATTCCGCACACGCAATAGAAATCTTCGTTCAGCTGCTGCAGGCAGGGCGTGAGCTTTTTTAAAAAACCGTTATCAATGTTCTCATTTTTTTTCAGCACTTTGAAAAATGATTGCCCGTGCGTTTTAAACCAGTGCCAGAAAGCTGCATAGCTGTCAATGACCGGCAGCTCTTTATTGCCGAAAATTTTTTTAAAAAACCTCATTATTGTGTTAATTGGTACAGCAGGTTCGAAATATTTTACAGAGGAAATGCAATTAATACAGGAAGGTACGATATTTTATTCAGCGGATAGATGGAATTCGGTATGTTGTATAGCTTCTTTTGTCTTCAGCAGTAAGTACAGCTCCTGCATACAATCATATAATTGTTCAGCGCCATTGCCCAGCAGCCTGATGATAAGCCCGTTCACCGGTGCATCTGTAATGCCGGCCTCAATATTTTTTTGTGCTGACAAAAATTCAAGCAGTAATCCTTTCCGTTTTTTTATATCCGCTTCCGGCTGCAGGCAAACCATGCTTGCCTGGTGGGTATAACCTTCCAGTTGCCCGATAGAATGTACATTAATAACAGAAGGCTGCAATAGCAGGTTTTCTTTTATCACTAATTTAGTGCTGATATAAATATTGCTGATGCTGTGGTATTTTGAAAATAAGAACGATTCACCATTTAATTTTCTTCCGCAGGTTAATATTTCGCCGAATATAAGACTGCTGCTGCTGGTAAGATAAAAATTATTGCGGCTGGTAAAATCAGATCGCTCGTGTGGTACAGAAGGGTGGGGCAGGTACACAAAAGAAGCGTTTTCTGCAAGCTGTATATTCATTTGCTGTGCAGCGCCTTTTTTCATATTGAAAAGCCGCTGGTAAGCCTGCGTATGCAGCTGAAGAGAACAAGTTTTTTCCACTTCAATCTTTATCTCGTAATTATCCCCGTCCAGGATGCCCGGGGAAGAACTCATCAGCATCAAATGCAATTGCCTGCTTTGTTTGTCTTCGGTAATATTCATTACTTTAAACGGCGTGGTAAAAAATGACTTCTTTAAAAAAGAAACGCCCTTTCTTCCGGCCACCTGTATATGCAGTTGTGCATTCATCTGTAAAGTGCCGGTTCGGTTTCTGTTTCAAGCAAAGCATATTTTTTTATCCAGCCAATCACCGCATCAAGGCCCTGCAATGTCATCAGGTTGGTAAACACAAAAGGGCTGCCGTTACGCATTTTCCTTGCATCCCTTTCCATCACGCTTAAATCAGCCCGGACATAAGGCGCCAGGTCAATTTTATTGATCACAAGCAAGTCACTTCTCGTAATGCCCGGTCCGCCTTTACGGGGTATTTTGTCGCCTTCGGCCACATCAATTACAAAAATGGTTACATCAGCAAGATCAGGACTAAAGGTGGCCGATAAATTATCACCGCCGCTTTCAATAAAAATAATTTGCACACCGGGTATTCTTGCCGCCATTTCTTCCACCGCTTCCAGGTTCATACTGGCATCTTCCCGAATGGCCGTATGCGGACAACCGCCTGTTTCAACACCAATAATTCTTTCTGCGGGCAGCAAAGAGTTTTTGGTCAAAAACGCTGCATCTTCTTTGGTGTAAATATCATTGGTGATCACGCCAATGCTGTATTCACTGCTCATGACACGGCTCAGCCTTTCGATTAAAGCCGTTTTGCCGGAACCAACGGGGCCGGCTATCCCGATTTTTATGTAGTTTCTTTTCATTTATAGTTACACGGATTTTTTGGATTACACTAATTACACAGATTTTAACTCATATACAGCCTTGAATACAATTGTTCATGCTGCATACAGCGTATGTCAAACCCTGTGCAGCAAAAGCCAACTAAATCTTTATCCGGGTGCAGGGATTGTTTTACCAGCTCATTAATCAATGGCAACAGTGAAAACAATATCTCCTGCCCATCCTGCTGGCCCAGCGGAACTAATTTTACACTATTGGTTACAAAACCTGCTGCTGCATTATAATAAAAGCCGCGTAATGCGTCTGATTTTAAAACCTTCATGGCATTGGCAAGCAATCCAAAAGCAATACAATAATTGCCATCAGCTTTTTTTAACCTTACTGCTTCGTTATATGCCGCTACTATTTCGTTTTTGTGCAGGGGCTCAAAAATTTTTAACAATCTCACTCCTAATTTTTTACTTGCCTGCCGCATTTCCATTGGCAGTTTTACGGCAGTACATTCTTCATCTAATGACAGGATTGCTTCCATGTCATTCTTTGCTGCTGCATCATACGATAATGATACAAATGCCGCATCGGTATATTGCAAATTCCTGCTGAGCATCCCGGTAATAAATTCTTTTGCGCTTGTCTTATCTTTTACAATATTATGCTGCACATAAGTCTCCAGCCCGGCAGAATGTGAAAACCCGCCGATGGGAAGCGTGGGATCTGATAAATGCAAAAGTTGTAATAATGACATATTCATCAGGCAGGGCTTGTAATGGCCAGGTTTTTTGAAAGCAATATTTCACCGGCAATACCATGAGGTGTCACGGTTGTTTTTAACGGCTGTAGCAATTTTCTTTTTTCTTCTTTCACATCGTAACCCTGTTTTTGCAATGAATGCATTAACGGCGGATCAAGCGGAACCAGCAATAGATTATTTTCGTAAAACAAAGGCAAATGCCTGTTGCCTATTTCATAACAGGCCGAAGCCGTTTGAAACATATCAGCAGGCTTTATAACAATGCAATCGCATGGTAATATGGAAACAGCAACAATACTTTTATCATCTGCAAATAAAATATCCCCTTCTGTAAATTCCGGGTTTTGTCCAAGGAATTTTATCGAGGCTTCTTTCCCACTAACCGTTTGCTTTCTCAAAATCCTTTTCCTCGTTTCATACCATTCCAGTGGCAGCC
Source organism: Bacteroidota bacterium (assembly GCA_048498115.1). Taxonomy (GTDB): domain Bacteria; phylum Bacteroidota; class Bacteroidia; order Chitinophagales; family Chitinophagaceae; genus Ferruginibacter. Next base: position 12,914 of record JBEHYP010000103.1, read on the forward strand.
GGTCAATTGTTCTTTCATTAAGCGCAAATGAATTTATATTTCCTATTTTTTCCTGTATCAACATTTGGATAGGGATTGTTCCAATAATGATTAAAAAATAAAGCTTATTATAATTAAAATGGTTGGCATGATTAAGAACTGCTGCAAATCATACAAATTTATGTCCATCATGCCTTCATATTAAAATAAGAAATACCGCTGCGCCAGTGGCAGTTCCTTCACCGGTGCACAGGTAAGGGTCGTGCCATCCACTTTTACTTCATAATTTTCAGGATTCACATCTATTTGCGGTGTAGCATCATTATGCATCATATCTTTTTTACTAATGTTGCGGCAGTTTTTTACAGGCAGAATATTTTTCTGCAAACCATATTGATGCACAATGTTTTTCTCCAATGAAATTTTTGAAACAAAAGTGGCGCAGGTTTTCAGCAATGCTTTTCCGGCAGCGCCAAACATATGCCGGTAAATAACCGGCTGTGGTGTGGGAATGGAAGCATTGGGGTCACCCATTCTTGCTGCGATGATCATTCCGCCTTTTATCATCATTTCGGGCTTGGCTCCAAACAGTGCAGGCTTCCACAAAACAATATCCGCTATTTTACCCGGTTCAATAGAACCAACATATTCATTAATGCCGTGGCTAATGGCCGGGTTAATAGTGTACTTGCTCACATATCTTTTCACCCTGAAATTATCATTGCCCTTTCCTTCGTCTTCGGGCAGGCTTCCCCGTTGTATTTTCATTTTGTGAGCGGTTTGCCATGTTCTTGTGATCACTTCGGCCACGCGGCCCATTGCCTGGCTGTCGCTGCTCATCATGCTGAACACACCCATGTCGTGCAAAATATCTTCGGCGGCAATGGTTTCGGGCCGTATGCGGCTGTCGGCAAATGCTACACCGGCGAAGCGCCGATGGGCTATCTCGTTCCAT
>JBEHYP010000104.1:0-13823 GCA_048498115.1 Bacteroidota bacterium
CTGGTGGGGAGGCAACTTTGGTACAGGTTTGGATATGATGGCACCCGGCGTTAAAATCTACACCACAGATATTGCAGGACCGGCAGGTTACGATTTAGGAAATTATGAGGCTGATTTTAATGGGACATCTTCAGCATGTCCCAATGCAGCCGCCGTTACTGCATTAATATTGTCAGCTAACCAAACGCTAACCGCTCAGCAGGCAAGGAATATTTTAGAAACCACTTGTGATAAAGTAGGTGGCTATGCTTATCAGCCAAATGTTTCAGGACAACCCAATGGCACCTGGTGCAGCGATGCTGGTTATGGGCGTGTTAATGCTTGTGCGGCGGTTGCAAAAGCAGCTTCAACCCTATGTGCCATCAATGGATTCTCGGCTATCTGTAATTCTTCTCAAACAACATATTCAATCAATAACTTGCCGGTTGGAGCCTCTGTTATATGGTCTGTTTCTCCAACTACTATAGTTAACCTATCACAATCAAACAATGTAGCAACGCTGACAAAAATAGCAAATGGAATAGTTACTCTTACCGCTACTATCTCTATTAATTGCTTAACTGTTCCGGTTATATTCAATAAGCAAATTACCCTCACGAGTCCTGCAACCGGAATTGGTATTGTTGGCTATACCTATATGCAACAATGCCCGGAATATGCGGATGCCTTTCTTGTACTATCAGGAGCAGGGACATATTATACATATTCAGGCACACTGCATTGTTCTGCAAGTTATGAAACAAGCGGTACATGGAGCATATCTTCTAACAACACCCAGTGGCATTGGGAAGATTTAGGCAACGGCACCTGTAGGGTAGAAACAAAGAATTCCAATGCAGGCTTTATAAGTTTGCAATACACCGCTACCAATCCATGTGGCACTGTAAGTAAAGTATACACCTTTGGCAGGGCTTGTTTGTTTGCACGACCCGCAGGCAATGACAATACGGCGGCGGCCGAAAAGGGCACTATTATTATAAACACCGGCAAATCAACACTACCAGTCGCGATAATAGAAAAAATAACCGAAATAAATGCAATAAGAATAATAGATGCGGCAGGCAACACTTTAAAAATTCAAAGGTTTCATGCAGGTAATAGTAACATAAATATTGATGGAGGTAATTTGAAAACCGGGGTGTATATCATGCAAATTTTTACAAACAAAACATGCTATAACCGGTCTGTTTTTATAAACTGATAAATGTAAGACACAGACTGAAAAATCAGCGCCGGTTTTTAAAAGGTTTCTTAACACTATCTTCTCTTACCTTTGGCGCTGATTTTTTAGTGATGAATAAACTGCTGTTTACATTTTTACTGCTGCTCCTGTACCATTGCTGCTTTTCGCAAAGGGACCTGATATTTAAAAATGATAAAGTTATACCCGGCCAGCCGGCAAACAGGCCCTCCAACGGAACAACACCTGTGCAAAAAGACACTATTGGCTTTGAGCACCGGGATGATGCAAAGGATTCCATCACTATCAGTTTCCGCTATCTTGATTCGCTCCGCAGCATACGGTTTGATTCTTCCATTAATGATTTTTATAAGTATTATACCGTGCCATACACTTTGCAGTATTTGGGCAACAGCGGCGCCGCAGGCTATTCTTTTATTTTTTCACCTATTACCAGAACAGGTATTGATGCAGGGTTTCATGCGTTTGATGCCTACCGCTTTACTATTGAAACCACAAAGTTTTTTAAAACCACCAAACCTTTTTCGCAAATAAGCTACCAGCTGGCAACGGGCAAAGAGCAAATGATAAAAATATTGCACACCCAAAGCCCGAGGCCCAACCTGAATTTTGGTTTTGAATTCCGCCTGCTGAACGCACCCGGCTTTTATGTAAACCAAAATACCAACCACAGCAATTACAGGCTTTTCAGCAATTACCAGGGAAAACGAAAAAGATATGCTGCTTACTTTTTCCTGATGGGCAACTCCATTAAAAATTCGGAGAATGGCGGCATTACCAATAACCATTATTTAGACACGCCGATATACAACAAGCGTTTTGCCATCCCCACCAACCTGGCTTTTTCCGAAGCATATAACCCCAACCCGTTCAACAGTTCTGTAACCACGGGGCATAAAGACAATGACTTTACTTTTTTCCTCCGGCAGAGCTATGACCTTGGCAAAAAAGATTCTGTTGAAATCAACGATTCCACCACCGAATACCTTTTTTATTCCAGGCTGCGGTTCCAGCACACCATTACTTATACCAGCAGCAGGTATACTTATATTGATACGGTGGTCAGTTCCAGGATGCTTGATTCTGCTATTTACAAAAACTGGTATGATACCAGCATCAGCCAGACAAAAGGCCTGTTCCAGCTTGCAGATAGCTGGAAGATCATCAGCAATGACTTTTCCATCCTGCAATTCCCTGATACCAAAAATTCAGCGCAATACCTGCTGGAGGGGGCCCGGCTTGAAAACATCAAAGGTGAATTTTCTTCCGGCACAAAAAACTATTACAACATTATACTGCATGGCGAATACAGGAACAAAACCAGGAATAAGCTCTGGGATATACTTGCCCGTGGCGAACTGTACCTGAACGGCGTAAACAGCGGCGATTACAGCGCTTACGCTATGCTGTCAAGATATTTCAGCAAACGATGGGGCAATGTGTCGCTGGTATTCAATAATGTGAACCGCAGCCCTTCTTATATCTTCAATCCCAATTCATCTTTTAATTTCGGCAACAATATTTCATTGTCCAAAGAAAACATCACCATCATCAAAGCAACTGCCGACAATCAATTTGTAAGCCTTGCCGCGGTCAATTATTTTATTACCAACTATACCTATTTTAAAAACTATTATCAAACGGAGCAATACAGCCGTGTTATCAATATTCTCCAGTTAAGCGCTTCACATACTTTTACAATAGGCAGGCGGTGGCGCCTTTACAGCGAAGCTACTGTGCAGCTTACCGATGCCGCTTCCCCCATCCGGTTACCATTGGCATTTACAAGGAACCGGCTGGCGTATGAAGGAGTGTTCTTCAAAAACCTGAACCTGAGCACCGGCCTTGAAGTACGGTATTACACACCGTTCAAAGGCTATGATTATTCGCCGGTGATGGGGCAGTTTTTTCCACAGGACAGTGTTACCATCAGCAACAGGCCCGATGTAAATGCCTTTGTACACTTCAGGATAAAATCTTTTACCAGCTATGTGAGGCTGGAAAATTTAAATGCCGTGACTTTTGACAACGGCTTTGGTTTTACCAAAAGCAATTTTGCAGCGCCGCATTATTTGTATCCCGGCCTGATGATCCGGTTTGGGATACAGTGGAATTTTGTGAATTAGCCCCAAAGAAAGGTTAGCCAAAGATTGCACTGATTAACACAGAAAAGAAAAAGCCACGAATACTTCGGCTACACTCAGTACACAAATTGACACGAACAAAATCTGTGTTAATCTGTGAAATCTGTGGCCAAATAACCCGTGGCTTCATTACCTTTACACTGGAAATGAAAAAAATCATTGTTACCATACTGGCTTTTTTGTACCTCGGCATGTCATCAGGCATTGCAATGGAAGTGCATTATTGCATGGGCAAAAAAGCGGGCATTGAATTTTATGGAGCAGACAATGACAAGTGCGGCAACTGCGGCATGAAAGCCAAAAAAGGCGGCTGCTGTAAGGATGAACATAAATTTTTCAAATTAGATGATTCACACAAAAATGTTTCAAATGACGTAAGCTTTGAAGCCCCTGTGTGCATCCTCACAACTTCTTACCCTGATCTTTTTGAAGCACCGGTTTTTCCTGCTGCTTTAAAAAATATACACAATAACTCCCCTCCCCTTTTTAGCAAGCCGCCGGCCTGCATTTTACATTGCGTTTTCAGGCTATAGAATTTATTGCCAACACATTAATGCAATCAGCAACTGACTGCAGGAGCAATTGAATTTTATAAACTGAAAATATTTTCCATGAAAAATTTACTCATAGTGCTGGTGATGGCAATTATAGCAGTGCCGTCATTTTCACAAACAGGCAGGGATACTACTGTAACGTTTAAAGTATTTGGCGCCTGCGGGCAATGCAAAGACAGGATTGAAAATGCCGTCAAAATAAAAGGCGTGGGCAGTGGAGCGTGGGATGTTGACACTAAAATGCTCACTGTTTCATATAACCCTTCCAAAGTTTCTTTGGAAAAAATACAGGACCGCATTGTGGCTGCCGGCCATGATATTGAAACAAAGAAAGCTGATATTAATGTATATAATGCGCTGCCCGGCTGCTGCCATTACCGGGAAATGGAAACAAATGACGAAGCGCATGAAGACACTGCTGCTGTGGCAGGCAACGGGCAGCATTTGATAAAAGGCGTGGTGCTCGAAAGCGATGAGAAGGGGAATTTTAAACCATTGGCCAATGCGAGTGTGCAATGGCTGCATACGGGCATTGGTACTGCAACTGATTCTTCCGGCGTATTCAGCATCCGGCACAGCGAAAACGAAAACCGCCTGGAGGTAAGCTATGCAGGCTATAAACCGGATACGGTTGCAGTAACCGGTGAAAAAGAAGTGAAAGTAATCCTTGCCGAAGGAAAAGTACTGAAAGAGGTGCTCATTACATCAAAGCAACGTTCTGTTTACCTTGCTTCCGTAAGCCCCATAAGAACGCAGATAATGAGCGAAAGAGAATTGTTTAAAGCGGCCTGCTGCAATTTGAGCGAAAGCTTTGAGGCCAATTCTTCCGTTGATGTTTCGTACAATGATGCGGTAACAGGTTCCAAACAAATACAATTACTGGGGCTGAGCGGTAACTATACACAGTTGACAGTGGAAAATTTGCCGGGGCCAAGGGGCATTGCCACGCCGTTGGGATTAAATTCCATTGCGGGGCCGTGGATAGAATCCATCCAATTATCCAAAGGTACCGGCTCTGTAGCCAATGGTTATGAAAGCATCGCAGGACAAATAAATGTGGAACTGAAAAAGCCCGAAAAGAGCGAAAAGCTTTTTGCCAATGTATATGTAAATGATTTTGGTAAAACAGACCTGAACCTTAACCTCTCCACATTGATTGGCAGCAAATGGTCAACTGCCCTGCTGCTGCACGATGATTTTATTACTAATAAAAATGTTGACTTCAACAAAGATGGCTTCAGGGATTTGCCTACCGGCAACCAGCTTAGCCTGGTGAACCGCTGGAAATATGAGAACGGCAAAGGCTTCATCACACAATTTGGCATTAAAGTGCTGAACGATAAAAAAACGGGCGGCGAAACAAGCTTTGATGAATCAAAAGATAAGCTCACGAATAATCATTACGGGCTTGGCATCAATACCGAACGTTATGAAGCATTTGCAAAAACAGGCTATGTGTTCCCGGAAAAAAAATACCAGAGCATCGGCCTGCAATTGTCTGCCATCAGCCACCGGCAGGATTCTTATTTTGGATTGACAAAGTATAATGCGAAACAAAATAATTTTTACGGCAACCTTATTTATCAATCCATCATCAATAATACCAACCACAAATTCAGGACTGGTATCAGCTTTTCATACGACCAGTACGATGAAGATTTTAATGCTACAAACTACAAACGGGCGGAAACAGTGCCTGGTGCTTTCTTTGAGTACACTTACGATTATTTGAAAAAGCTAAGCATCGTGGCCGGGATAAGAACAGACCACAACAATTTGTTTGGCTGGTTTGTTACACCAAGGCTTAATATCAAATATGAGCCTGTAAACGGCACTGTCATTCATGTAAGTGCAGGAAGAGGGCAACGCACTGCCAATATTTTTGCAGAAAACATGAGTGTATTTGTAAGCGCCAGGCAGGTAAATATTATAAATGCTGCTAACGGTAAAGCGTATGGGCTAAACCCGGAAGTGGCATGGAACAAAGGCATCAGCGTTGACCAGAAGTTTAAATTATTTTCAAGGGACGCTATGCTGAGCCTTGATTTTTTCAGGAATGATTTTACCAGCCAGGTAATTGCTGACCTGGAAAGCCCGGGAGAAGTAAAATTTTATAATCTTGACGGCAGGTCTTATTCAAACAGTTTGCAGGCAGAGCTGGATATGGAGCCGGTGAAAAAGCTGGACATGCGGGTAGCTTACCGTTACTTTGATGTGAAGGCAACGTATGAAGGAAAATTGTTGCAGCGGCCGTTCACTGCAGCGCACAGGGCTTTTGCTAATTTTGCATACAGCACAGGCGGATGGAAATTTGATTATACCGTAAATTACAATGGCAAAAAAAGGCTGCCCTCCACAGCAGGCAACCCGGAGCAGTATCAAATGGCTGCGCATTCCCCTGCATATGTATTAATGAGTACGCAGGTGACAAAATCGTTTGGGAAAAAATATCCTGTTGATGTATATGTTGGCGTGGAAAACATCGGCAATTATTTTCAAAAAGATGTTATTGTTGCAGCAGACCAGCCCTTCAGCCCGTATTTTGATGCATCAATGGTATGGGGGCCTGTATCGGGCAGGATGTTTTATACAGGTGTACGGTTAAAAATTAAATAACCTCTCCCCGGATGATTCCACGCAGAGATGCAAAGAGAAACCTAGAACTTTATTCTCAGCGCCATATTTTTCTCTTCGTCTTTGCGTGGAAAACTGGTACACTATCAAAAATTGAATAATGAAAAAGTTTTTTCTGTTTATCTTGTCTTTATTTAAAAAGAAAAATTGCTGTAAATGAAACATACAATAGCAGTTATCTTATTGCTGACAGGCATACATGCAAATGCACAGGTAAAAGTGGGGCAGCAGGCACCGGAAATTTCATTGCCTGATGCCAATGACAGCATTATCCGCTTATCGTCTTTAAAAGGCAAAGTGGTATTGGTGGATTTCTGGGCAAGCTGGTGCGGCCCCTGCCGCCGTTCCAATCCCAACGTGGTGAGGCTTTATGAAAAATACAAAGGCAAAGGTTTTGAAGTTTTCGGCGTTTCCATTGACAGTAAAAAAGCAGCCTGGCTCAAAGCTGTGAAGCAGGATAATATCCGGTATATCCAGGTAAACGATAATAAAGGATGGGATGCGGCTTCTACCTTACAGTATGGTGTAGACGCAATACCGGCTACTTTTCTTTTAAATAAAAAAGGAGAGGTAACGGCGGTGGATGCAGAAGGGAAAGAACTGGAAGAAAAAATCAAACAGTTGGTAAATTGATTTTATCTTTTTACCAGTATGGCACAATAAGTAATCCCGGGATAAACCCGGGATTATTTTAATAAAATACAATCAGTAAATCAGGTGCTTTTTATTAACTGAATACAGTATGAGGAAAATGACAGGAATCACCAGGCCAAACAATGCAAAACCTGCAAACACACCAGTACCCACAATCAGGGCCATGGCAATTACCGGCAAAAACTCACCCACTACCCATAAGATATAACCCTGCTTCTTCAGCTTCCGCATTTCAAGGGCACCATATAAACACAAAGCCGCACCCACTAATCCCAATAATAATATCGGCAGCTTAAACTCCATGGATTTTCTTGCCATTTCAACCATTTCCGGCCCCATCATTTTTTTCACAAATGCAGGCGCTTCTTCCATATTGCTTTGTGCTTTCACCAAATCATTGTAACCTTTTTCAGCCCTGAAGTATTGCCATACGCTGCTGATAATCGCAATAGCAGAACCAACTATGGTTAAAATGGTAAGCACATTAATGCCTGTGGGCAATCCCTGTTTCTGCCCGTCTGTAAAATCGAGGGCATCAGTAGTTTCGTTTGACATAAAGTTTTTTTTGTAAAGTAAATACTATTTCCCTTTTTTCAAAATCCGGTTATTGCATTATTACGGCTACCTTCGCCCCGTGATGCTGCAGTTGACACCCAAAGAAATTTCAGGCAATACCTTTTTGCTTTCCCCTGATAAATGCCTCTACTGGCAGGAAGAAAGAGCCCTTATCCTCAGCGATCTTCATTTTGGCAAAACAGGCCATTTCAGGAAATCCGGCATTGCTGTGCCGCAGGCTGTTTTTAAAGAAGACCTGCAGCGCTTTGTAAGCCTGCTGCAAACATTCAAACCCGCAAGAGTCATCGTAATTGGTGATATGTTTCACAGCCGCGATAACAAAGAGCATGCGCTGTTTGTAAAATGGCGAAAAGATTTTTCTCACCTGCGCATACAACTGGTGATGGGCAATCATGACATACTTGATAACCGCTGGTACAGGGATGCCGGCATTGAATTAATCAACGGAAGGCTTGACAATGGAAATTTTTCATTTATACATGACATCGGGGAGTTAGAAAACAATACAACAACCGGCAATTATTTTTTCAGCGGGCATATACACCCCGGTGTAAGCCTCAGCAGCACGGGAAGGCAATCGCTGCATTTTCCCTGCTTTTATTTTACCAGGCAATTTGCCGTATTGCCTGCGTTTGGAAAATTCACCGGCACCTGCAGCATCCGGCCCAAACGGGGCGAATCCGTTTTTGCCATCATGCCCGCCAACCACGCAGAGAAAGAACAGGGAGGGCTGGTGCAGCTGTTCGGATAAACAGTCAACAAAAATTATTTCCTATCTTTGCCCCGCTTTCACAGGAAATGGTGTCTTCCTGAACCAACCGTCTGCAAAGACTGATGGCGCCTGCAAATAGTAATTCAATTACTCTCTAAATCTATTTGTAGGATGAATAAAAGCAGGTATTCTTTTGAGCAATTTTTTATTGCATCGCACCTTTTAAAGTGGACTTTATTTACTATCCCTGTTTCCGTTTCTGTCGGTTCGTTAGTCGCATTGTTCTTATGGGTACTGGATAAGGCAACTGCTTTACGTTTTCAAAACGGGTGGCTTTTGTTTTTTCTTCCGTTAGCAGGCGTGCTTATTTATTTCCTGTATAAATATTCCGGTAAAAATGCCGAAGCCGGCAACAACCTTATCATGGATGAAATACATGAACCCGGCGGCGGCATTCCCGTCCGCATGGCGCCGCTGGTTTTAATTACTACAATTATTACCCATTTATTTGGCGGCTCTGCAGGCAGGGAAGGAACGGCGGTGCAAATAGGCGGAAGTTTTGCCGCTTTGTATGCAAGATGGTTTAAGCTGAATAAGGAGGACGTAAGGATACTTTTAATGGCAGGCATTGCTGCAGGCTTTGGCGCCGTATTCGGAACGCCCCTTACAGGAGCCATTTTTGCGCTGGAAGTGTTAGCCGTAGGCAGGATTAACCACAATGCTTTATTGCCCTGTTTCATTGCAAGCGTGCTGGCGGATATTGTTTGCGCTGCATGGGGCATACGGCACACGCGGTACCACATCAGCTTTATTGCAGGCGAAGGGAAAATTTTCCCGTTCCTTCATTTTGATTTTTTATTGCTCATTAAAGTAATTTTTGCAGGCATTGTCTTCGGCATTGCAGGAAATCTTTTTGCCGAACTTTCCCATACCATTAAAAATTACGGCAACCGGTTTATTAAAAACAAATGGCTAATCCCTGCTACCGGCGGCGTTATTATCATTGCATTGACTTATTGTATTGGCACTGATAGTTACCTGGGGCTGGGTGTTTACAATCCTGATCCCCATGCTGTAACGATTGTTTCTTCTTTTCAGCAGGGCGGCGCCGGTTATTTGAGCTGGTGGTGGAAATTATTATTCACTGCCATTACAATTGGCATGGGCTTTAAGGGCGGCGAAGTGACGCCGTTGTTTTTTATTGGCGCTGCGCTCGGTAACACGCTGGCAGCATTGACAGGCTCGCCGGTTGACCTGTTTGCAGGCATCGGCTTCATCGCCGTGTTTGCGGGCGCTACCAATACCCCGGTTGCCTGCACCTTTATGGGCGCAGAGTTATTTGGCGCCGGTAATATTCTTTATTATGCCGTGGCATGCTTTACGGCGTATTACTTCAGCGGCCATGCAGGCATTTATCATGCACAAAGGATAGCTGTTTCCAAAGTTGATAAGCTGGGGCATTATAACAATACCACGCTCCATGAAATAAGAAAACAAAAAATAAAAAGCTGGAAACAATGGTTAAAAAAGTAAAAACACATTCACTGGGCAAACTGGAAATTTTTATCGAACCTGCCCACAAGGTGCGGCAGGGAGAAAGCTCTTTGTTCAGGAAGCTTTTTCCCAAATCCACCTACATGCACATTATACAGGAAGCAAAAAAAGAAGGCATTATCAATGCTGCTGCACACAGTACGCATACAAGCTTTGCAGGCAACGGCAAAGTGGTTACTTTCAGTGCAGAAGGCGACAATTCAAAATTGGCTATGTGCGTTGAGCTGATTGACAGGAAAGAAATACTGGAAAATTTTTTTTTAAAGCACAAAGACCTGCTCCGCTCAAAAGTGGTAATTTATAAAGAAGTGGAATTTTGGGATATTGATTAGGAATATGGCTATTCTCTTCTCTTTAATTCTTTTTCTATCAGCCCCAGTTCCCTTCCTGTTTGTCCTGCAACAGAGCTGTTTTCCTGCGCCCGGCGCATAAGGTAAGGAATCACGTCTTCGATAGGGCCAAAGGGCAGGTACTTGCTTACCGAACAACCGGCCTTTGCCAAATTGAAGGTGATATTATCGCTCATGCCGTACAATTGTGAAAAATGAATGTGGGGATGATTAAGCGGAAGATTTTGCTGCTGCAGCAGCTGCGTTGCCAGCAGGTTGCTGTATTCATTGTGCGAAGCCACTATTAAAGCAATCTTGTCAAGATGCTGAATAGAAAATTGCAACGCTTTATTATAATCTTTGTCACAGGCGGCCTTGTCCGGTTGTATCGGCGACGGATATCCTAATTCAGCGGCCCTTGCCCTTTCTTTTTCCATATAAGCGCCCCGTACTATTTTAGCGCCGAGGATGAAATCCCTTTCCGTTGCTGCTTCGTAAGAGAGCTTTAAAAACTGCAGGCGGTCATGGCGGTATAATTGTATGGTGTTGTAGATCACCACACGGTCTTTGTTAAACGTATCCATCATCAGCATGGTGAGCGCATCCACGGGATCCTGTATCCATGTTTCTTCCGCATCCACCAGCACGGCAATTTTTTTCTCTGCAGCCGTTTCACATATCCGCAGCATACGCAGCCTTACGCGGTGCCATTCTTCTTTTTCTTCATTGCTCAGCTTGTCAATGGATTTCAGGTAGCGCTTCATCAGTGTACCTTCTTCACTGTGCATCATGGCATCAATTTTTTCCAGCAGCGCAAAGCGGCTGAAGCCGGTAACCTTAATGCTCATGAAAGGGATATTAGGCTGCGTGGCAGCATAATTTATCACACGGATAAATTCATTTGTTGAATGATCAAAGCCATGCTCACCGTCATCACCGCCTTCCACTCCATAATCTAAAATTACTTTCACGTTGTAAGCACCCAGCGTTTTTGCAACGGCGGCAGTTTCTTCCAGTGTTTCGCCGCCAACAAATTGCTGAAAAATAGTATTACGGATAGCCGTTTTTGTAAAAGGCAGCCGCCATTGTATTGCCAGTGGCGTAATTTTCAGGCCGAGGTTTATCAGCCACGGCTTGCCCATTGAAGAAAAAAGAAAATGCGCCTTCTTTAACTCTTTGTCATTTTTGTAAGCAAACGCATATTCGGTATTGTCAAACGAAACAGAAGGCTTGTCCATACATGAAATAGTGCCCAAATATAAGGAGAAAGAAAACAGCCACGAATTACACGGATCACACGAAAAGAAATTTTCGGAACAAATAAAAACCTGTGTGGTTTGTGAATTCTGCCTGGCCCGGCGAATGGCGAAGTGGCTGTACCATTCGTGGCAATTCGTGTAATTCGTGGCCAAACACAATTATCTTTGCCAAAATTATTTTTAAATGGAAGGAAAAAAAGCAAGCGATAGTTTTGTGGTGATGAACGAACTGGTATTGCCTAACGATACCAATGTATTTGGCAACCTGATGGGCGGGCGCCTGATGTACTGGATGGACATTGCAGCAGGCATGGCAGCCAGCAGGCATTGCAACACGCCCAGTATGACTGCATCGGTAGATAATATTTCTTTTAAGAACCCAATCAAGCTTGGCAATGTGGTGCATATTGAAGCGCAGGTAACAAGGGCATTCAATACCTCGATGGAAATATATATTAAAGTATGGGGCGAAGATAACCTGCACCAATATAAGTATGAAAGCAACGAAGCGTATTTTACTTTTGTGGCGCTTGATCCCAACCGAAAGCCACGCCCTGTGCCCCCGCTGGTCGCTGAAACGGAAGAAGAAAAAAGACTGTACGATGGCGCTTTACGCAGAAGGCAGCTAAGGCTGATATTGGGCGGTAAAATGAAACCACAGGATGCAGAAGAGTTGAAGGCGCTGTTCGTATAAAATTTATTTATCGATCCTGCTCATTAAATGATGCTTGCCTTTGAGCATGAATTTTTTGCTTTGCTCAATGGCATCCATTACCTGCTCCAGAATTTTTTCGGTGGGGTCATCGTAATTTATCTGCAGAGGTTCTTTAAATGTTACGGACAAGAGAGAGCCTTTCTTTTTAAACTTCAGCCCTTTTTTATTGAAGGCACGCCAGAAGCCGCTGATGACAACCGGTATCACTATCGGCTTGTGCTGCTTAATGATAAAAGCCGTGCCTTTTCTGCCGGGGGCAAAAGGTTTGGTAGTACCCTGCGGAAAAGTGATGACCCAGTTTTTTTGCAGTGCCCTTTCTATTTTTCTTGTATCGCTGGGGTCAAGGTTCCTTCTTACTTCCGTTCCTTCCGAACGCCATGTACGCTTTACCGTTAGTGCGCCGGCCAGCGTAAATAATTTACTGATAAAGCTGCTTTTCATCGTTTCTTCGGCAGCCACATATTTTACTTTTGTAAAAGGCCACAGCAAATAATACGGAATACCCAGCTTATTTTTTTTGCGCCAGCTTACTGCACAAAAAATATGAAGGAAGGTAATGACATCTGCAAAGTAGGTTTGGTGATTGCTTACAAACAGCACATTTTTCCTGGGAAGCACCTGCAGGTTTTCCATCCCGTTTATCCGCAGCTTATTCACCAGCGTAAGGCCCGGCCACGAAAACAGCCCCACGATTGCATAAATAGTACCTTTTACCAGTTTTGTTTCCTTCAGCTTATCAAGAAAAGTTGACATACGCAGTTATTTTGCAGCGATCGTGCCGCAATATAAGCAATACTAAAGCATAGCAACAGCAAAACATTTTGGATAGCATATCATTTTGAATATTTCTACGCAAAGACGTTAAGGGAATAAAGAAGCAAAGATTCTTCAATCTTAAAGGCCTGATTTCTTGCGTCTTTTCTGGTATTAAATAAGCAGCATGATGCCTTATTCAAAAAACAGAAGCAATATATTTGCCTCCATGAAATTAAACACAGTGATTTTTGATATGGACGGCCTGCTGATAGATTCAGAGCCTTTATGGAATGAGGCAGCCGATGAAATATTCGGACAGTATGGCATACGGCTTTCCAATGACCAATACTCCACCACCACCGGCATGAGGGTAAAAGAATTTGTACTGCACTGGTTCAGGCTGAACAATATTCCTTTTGATAATGCAGCGCTTGCAGAAGAAAAGATAGTACAGGCAGTGATTCAAAAAGTAAAAACAAAGGGCAAACCCATGCAGGGGATGGGCCATATTTTTAATTTTTTCATCAGCAGGCAATACAAAATCGGGCTGGCATCTTCCTCACCGATGGCCCTGATAGATGTGATAGTTGATAAATTAAATATCCGCGGGCAGCTTAACGCTATTTGTTCTGCCGCCCACCTGCCCTTTGGCAAGCCCCATCCGCAGGTGTACCTGGATTGCGCAAAAGGTTTGCAGTCTTCGCCCCTGCAGTGTATTTGTTTTGAAGATTCAAT
>JBEHYP010000105.1:0-13778 GCA_048498115.1 Bacteroidota bacterium
TGCCTGTTAGATGGTGCTTTGCAAATATCTGTGATTTGTGGTAAATAAGCATTGCCTGCTACCCGGCAACCAGCGGCCCCTTTGTTTTATTAAATGCGGTAGCTGTAATATAACCGATCAATGTTCCCACCAATGCGCCGCAAATAATATCCAGCGGGTAATGTACGCCTATATACATTTGAGCATAGCTGATAACGGCCGCCCATATAAAAAATAACAAAGCCCACCTGCCAATTACTGTTTTTAAAGTAAGAAAAAAGAAAGTAGCCATGGCAAAATGATTAGCAGCATGCGAAGAGGTGAAGCTGCTGCTTCTCGGCAGGTAAAAGCCCGGCATTATCCTTATCCAGCTAAGATTGGCGGGATCATTGCAGGGGCGCAGCCGGAATATGTGCTCTTTAATGATGCTGCTGCTGACAATATCGCCCAGCGACGGCGTAAGCACTGCGGCCAGCAGCCACCACCACCCTGTTTTTTTATAATTAAGCACCACAAAAAGAATGAGGAATAAATACAAAGGGTACCAGGATTCAGATACCCTGGTAAGAGGCAGCAGCCAGTCGAAAAAAGCATTGTGCCGGGCATTGATATACCGGAGCAGGGTTTTATCCCATTGCATTTCAAATAGTGACTGCATCTGTTAAAGTCATTTTGCCCAAAAATAATTAAACTATTTTTGCCGCCGTTATAAAAAACCTTACATGCTGTTCATAAAAAGACTGCCAAGGCTGCTTCGGTGGATAACCTCTGTAACATTGATATTGGTGGGGGCGATGACATTGCTGCGGTTGCTGTTTTTCTTCCGTTACAACCCGCCGGGCAAACAGTTTTCAGGCTCTGCCATGCTGATGGGGCTCCGGTTTGACCTGAAGTTTACCTGCATCCTGGCGGCATCCATGCTTGTATTGTGCATTCTTCCTTTTTTGAACCCGTTTAAAAAATTTGCCGCCGCCAGGTTTTGGAATATTGTCCTCCCCCTCGTGTTTTTAATACTGCTGCTGTTTTATGCAGCGGACTATTATCATTACGATTATATCCAGCAGCGCCTGAACGCTTCCATACTCAATTATTTTAATGATGCTGCGATTACGTTAAATATGGGCTTCCAGTCTTATCCCGTTTTCAGAGTGCTGTTGTTGATAATTGCAGCAATGATCATTTTTATTATTATTTGCCGCCGGCTGATAAGCCATTACCAGGCAATGGACGTAATTGATAAAAGGCGGGGAGCAGGATGGTACATTCTTTTCTTCTTGCTGTATGCATTGGGTGTATTTGGTAAAATCGGGCAGTTTAACCTGCGATGGAGCGATGCCTTTACGCTCAGTGATAATTTTAAAGCAAACCTGGCGCTTAACCCATTGCAAAGTTTTTTCAGTTCATTGCGCTACAAGGATACCAAACCGGATATAAAAAAGGTGAAGGAATATTATCCTTTGATGGCCGGTTTTCTTGGTGTGCAAAATAAAGACAGCATTAATTTGAATTATGAAAGGCAGTATGCTTTTCAATCCACCGGTGCAAACCCGCCGAACGTGATAGTGGTAATTTGTGAAAGCTTTTGCATGTTCCGCAGCAGCATGAGCGGCAACCCGCTGAACACGACACCTTTTTTTGACAGCCTTTGCCGGCAGGGCGTTTTTTTTGACCGGTGCTTTACCCCTGCCTTTCCGACAGCCCGCGGGGTATGGGCCACCGTTACCGGCATTCCTGATGTGCTGGGCGACAATAACCGCACCGCCAGCCGCAGCCCCGAAGTGGTGAACCAGCAAACCATAATGGATGGCATAAAGGGATATGATAAGTTTTATTTTTTGGGCGGCGATCCAACATGGGCAAATATTAAAGGCGTATTACTGAACAATATTGACAGCCTGCACCTGTACAGCCAGGAAGATTTTAAAGCAAAAAAAGTGGACGTATGGGGCATTGACGATAAGAATTTATTTCTTGAAGCAAACCAGCTGCTGGCAAAGCAACAAAAGCCTTTTTTTGCCATTATACAGACTGCCGATAACCACCGCCCTTATACAATTCCCGAGGAAGATCTGCAAACATTTAAAAAAGTAAGCTACCCCCAGGATACTTTATTCAGGTATGGCTTTGAAGAAAATGACCAGCTGAACGGGTTTCGGCATGCGGATTTTTGCTTTCAACAGTTTATTGAGGCTGCAAAAAAAGAAAAGTATTTTGACAACACCATTTTTGTATTTGTAGGCGACCATGGTGTGCCGGGCAATGCCGATGCGGTTTATCCTAAAAGCTGGAGTGAAGAGTCACTTACCAGGGAGCATGTGCCATTATTGTTTTATGCCCCCCGGCTGCTGCAACCGGAGTTAAAGCACGAGGTATGCTCCCAGCTTGACGTTATGCCTTCTGCCGCCACGCTTATAAAAACACCGTACCGGAACAATGGCATGGGGCAAAGCCTGTTTGACGAACGGGTGAAACATCCTGAAGCTGCTTTTATCATAGATCATGAAGCTGCAACAATCGGGATAGTGACAAATAGTTTTTATTACCGCAAATATGTAAAAACAGGGAAAGCCGATTTTACGTCCGTAGTTAATAACAACCCTCCTCCCCAAAATTCTTTTACTGACAGCATTAAAAGCCAGCTGAGCATTTTAACGGACGCCTATTACCAAACAGCAAAGTATTTGCTGTACAACAATAAGCGGAAATAAGCAGTGATTGGCTATGCAAATGTTTTGACAGACAGCACCAGCAAGCCATACAGCAGCGTAGTTACAAAAATACCTTTGGCTGTTTTGTCCTTCCTGGAGTTGATATAAATAGTAAAAAACAGAGCATTGGCCAGCAGGGAAACGCTCAATGCCGCAGTAAGTGTTTTAAAGCCCGGCTCCATATACATGAACTGGAACATTTCCTTTAAAGAAAAGACCTTAAATTTTACTTCCTTAAAAATAAGCAGCCCTATCACAGGCGCTACCAGCCCTATAATAAGGCCCATTAAAAAGTTATCTTTCTTTAAAAACATGTTTACAGTTTAAGTGTTTTTTCCAGTTGGGTTTTTAATGCATAATGTGTAAGATCAAACTGCACCGGCACCACGCTGATATAATTGTGCTCCAGCGCCCACACATCCGTGTCTTTTCCTTTGTCAAAATTTACAAATTCGCCGGTAAGCCAGTAATATTGCTTGCCATGCGGATCTTTCCGTTCCTCAAAGTCTTCCTCGTATTTGGCATAAGCCTGCCGGCAGATTTTTACACCTTTAATCAGTTCAAACGGAATGGAAGGAATATTGACATTAAGCAAAAAGTGCTTATCCAGTTTTTTTTGTGCCAAAACGCCTGCAACAATTTTTTTCACATATTGTTTTGCCGCAGAAAAGTCTGCCTCGTAACTATGATCGAGCAGTGAAAACCCAATGCTGGGTATGCTTTCAATGCTTGCCTCCATAGCCGCACTCATGGTGCCGCTGTAAATAACATTGATGGAATGATTGGCGCCATGATTGATACCGCTGAGGCAGAGATCAGGCTTGCCATGAAGTATTTTATCCACTGCCAGCTTTACACAATCAACAGGGGTACCATTCGTTTGCCACGCTTCAATGCCATCAAACATATTATCCATCTTGGTCATCCGCAAAGGGTAGCCGATAGTGATGGCATGCCCCATGCCGCTCTGGGCTTTATCCGGCGCCACTACAATTATTTTGCCCAGGTCTTTCACTGCTTCCACAAGGTTACGGATACCCGGCGCCGTAATGCCGTCATCATTGGTAATAAGTATTGTTGGTTTCTTTTTTGCCATTAGTATTGTTTAACTCTTTTAAAATCGTCTAATGCGTTTAAACATCTTAAACACATTAAAACGTATTTAACGTTTTATCACCACCTGAACCACGGTCTTGCCACAGCCTCCCTGAAAGGCCAGGGAATGGCAGCCAGGATAAGCACAAAGGCAATACCGAAAAAGATGAGCATGCGCTTGTGCCTGGCAGCATCGGTGCCTGCTTTTTTTACTGACGCCCTTCCCGCATGCACCAGCACCCACGCCAGCAGCATCATGCTGATATGCTCCAGTGCAAAAAAACGCTCGGCAGGAATGCTTTTGTATTCAGAAAAATTTTTGAGCCTGGTGAACCAATCCCTTGTAAAATACAGTACCAGCCCCAGCAATAACTGGATATCGCAGGCAATCATAAAAAACAGGTTGCTTTTGTTATCGCTTTCCGTGAACACCCTTTTTTTAATGCTTCCGCTAAGGGCATTTAAAACAGTAAGCAATCCAAAGAGCAATACTGCCCACCGTAAGATGTTATGGAGTACCAGTACAAATGTTTGCATAAAATGTTTTTTGCAAAAGTAAGTGAAGCAGGTATATGATGAAAGTTTGATTTATGAAAGGAAACGGGATAAAAATAAAGCCGCCTGCAATGCAGGCGGCAGCATTAAATTCTGATGGCTTATTTTATTCACAAAGCTTTAAAGTTTCTGCGCTTTTACTGCTTAGCTGCAGCTTATTAATTTTTCCGGAGGCATTATAGTACACAACGAGAATGCCGTATTGTGTTTGAAAAGCATCCCAGCCTGCATCCTTTATTGCAGGGTTGCCAAGCTGCCGGAACAAACTGCCCCTGTCGGCGCCAAGGAGGGCCGGGGTTAATGTGCCTTTGAATTTATCGGTAATTTCAATATAGCTCCGTTCAGTAAAAAAAGAAATGCCTTTGTCTTTATAAAATACCCCGGCGCAGCTGCCTTCCGTACCGGATACACTGTCGGTATAGCAGGGAAAAGCCTTTATTACTTCTCCCGCAGTAGAACGGAGGGTAAGCTTCTGGCTGATACTGCCCTCCAGCACATCAACAGCAAAAGGAGGACAGGCAGGAGTGGCTTTTAACTGGGCCTGCGCTTTTATACACACAACACAGGCAATAACGGTTATCAATGCTTTCATATTCATCGCTATCAGCAAATTTCCTGCTAAAATAATGTATTGAGAATAATTAGCCGAACAATTCAGGCATCAGTTCAGTTCAGTTGCTGATAAAAAAATATAAGGGTTAAGTGATGTTTCTTTTTCAATGTAAGGCACCTTTTCACCATATTCAAGGTCAAGAAAAGTGTCGCCCTCGTTCATTTCCCACAGCCGCATGGATCCGTCAAAAGAAAAATCAAAACATTCAGGCAGCAGTGCAGGCACCATCCCATCCCAGCAGGCCAGCTTTAATTGATCCCTTTTTGATAAAGTTTTACGTTCTGCATTGCTTTTGTTTTGCGGAAATTCCCTGCAGGAAAAGGTACTGCCGATTACCAACAGGACTTCCCGTTGCTTAAAATGATTTTTCATAGTAAAGTTTTACCCTGTAAAAGTAGAAGCGCAGCAAAAATCGTGTTGTAGAAAAGCGTTGCAATCCTTGTAGTAAAAATTCTATTTCCTTACCGCCCCTACCGCGTTCAGGCATAAAGGCCGGAAACAACGGCGGCGGAGTATTTACCGGCAATTTGTTTGATAAATGCAGCGAAATCTACGGGCGACTGCTCATCAGCGGCATCGGAAATGGTACGAATAACGGTGAAGGGGACTTGATTTTCATAACAAACCTGCGCCACGGCAGCACCCTCCATTTCCACGCATAAAACATCCGGCAGGTTTTTAACCAGCCCGGCTTTTTGCTCATTGGTTGAAAAAAACTGATCGCCGCTGGCAATATCCCCTACATGCAGCCGGGGCGAGCTGATATTGAATGCAGCCAGTTCGTCTTTACCTATCAGTGTATAAAGGTTATTGCCGGCAATTGTTTTTTCCACTGCTTTTATTGCATTTGCCAGCTGCGTTGGGCCGGTTTCAAAAAAGAATCTTTCCAGCAATGGAATTTCATATTGCTTTATAAACGGCCTTGCGTCCATATCATGCTGCCACAAGCGTTTGCCAATAACAATATCACCGGTGTGCAAGGAAGGGTTGATGGCGCCCGCCACGCCTGTAAACAGCAGCTCAGTAATTTTAAATTCATGAATTAAAGTAGAAACGGTAGCGGCAGCAGCCACTTTGCCCCACCTGGAAAATACCACAGCTGCTTTGATATTATTAATGCGGCCTGTGTAGTAAGTCCGCATCCCGTGAGAGAAATGCTGAATGCCTGACAAGAGACTTACTACATTGCCCGTTTCTTCAGGCATAGCCCCCATTATGCCAATCACTTTCTCTTCCAATCAGGGTTTATATTTTGCAGTTTGAAAAATGGTTTCATCATCCAGCGCAGCCAGTTGCTGTAAAGTGGTTTCGGGATTTTTTTCCATGTATTTTTTTACAATCTGCCAGCCGGCAAACGAGCCGATATTGCCGGGAGCACCTTCGCCCAGTTCCTGTGTTTTGGGGCCTTCATCAATATAATTTTTTGCCAGGTCTTTATCACTTGTTTGCAGCAGGGAATTTTTTACAAACATATCCCATATCAATGCTTCATGTTTATAGCAATCTTTCAGTTGCTCCGGTTTGTAGCCGATAAGCATGTATTCATCAGTTGCCGGCAGCAGCTTCTGCAGAATATACAGGCGTTTGCCTTTTTCAACCATCTGGTCAACCAATGGCCTGTCGCTTTCCTTCTCCGGGTACAGATCAGTATCCACGATTGTTTTTATACAATCCACCGGTATGTATTCCGGTTCAAATCTTTGTGCAATATATTCAGGGTAAAACTGGTTTACCATAGCCGTTTTATACAACGGGTGATCTTTTCCCAGGTAACTTTGCAGGCCTACCAATAACCCTTCGTCTGCAATGATGGTCCTGTAGCCATCTGCAGGGCCTATATAGGTATAAATTTTTTCAGGCGCTTTATAATTGGGAAAATAATATTTTACCAGCTGCAGGGAATATTTTATCGCTTTCTCATATTTAGAAAAATCGGGCACTTTTTTTTCGCTGTCTTTATAAATGGTTTTATAGGCAGTGATGAAGCCATTCACATAAGAAGCAGTAGTATCCGCCGGCCAGCGCGGGTCAGCACCCAGTATCTTTCTTAAATACGTCATTAAAAAAGATGGATCGGCAGATTGCAGCTGCTCAAGATATACCGCAAGTGAAGGAGCGGTAGTATCAAATAACTTTTTTTCAAACCTTTCTGTGCTGAGCTTTACCTGTATGCCAGAAACATCAGGCGCCTTGTCATCATTACAGGAAGAAAGAAACAGGATAACGGTAAGCAGGGAAATAGACAGCCGCTTCATCACTAATGGTTTTTATTGTTTTAACTTTACAAATAAAAAACATTTTTCTTAAACGTTACGTTAAGCAGGCAGGAGGCACAGTATGAAAATATTTTTGGCGCAGCAGAATTATCACATTGGCAATTTTGAAAGCAATACACAGAAAATAATTTGTGCAGTAGAAGAAGCAAAAAAGCAGGGCGGCGATATTGTTGTGTTCAGCGAGCTGAGCGTATGCGGTTACCCGCCGAGGGATTTTTTAGAGTTTGGTGATTTTATTGACAAATGCCGGGAAGCTGTTGACGAGATAAAACAACATGCAGACAGCATTGCCGTGATTGTAGGCGGGCCGCAAAGGAATCCTGTTATAGAGGGCAAAGACCTTTTTAACGCTGCATTTTTTTTGTACAATAAAGAAATAAAAGCCGTTGCCCATAAAACCTTATTGCCTACTTACGATGTGTTTGATGAGTACCGCTACTTTGAGCCGGCATACGAATGGAATGTAATTGAACACAAAGGAAAAAAAATTGCCCTTACCATTTGTGAAGATATCTGGAACCTGGGTGATAACCCTTTGTACCGCATTTGCCCAATGGACAAGCTGGTTGAGCAATCGCCGGATTTGATGATTAATATTTCCGCTTCGCCGTTTGATTATACACATGATGAAGGAAGAAAAGCAACGGTAAAAGCAAACGTGGTGAAATACAAGCTGCCGATGTTTTATTGCAATGCCGTGGGCAGCCAGACAGAAATTGTGTTTGACGGGGCATCCCTGGTATTTGATAAAAATGCCAATATCTGCGGCAAGCTCCCTTCATTTGAATCCTGCCTGCGTGGCTTTACTTTACAAGATGACGGCACGATTGAAGAAGCAATCATTGACGCTGCAGCTGCTGTGCCGGATAAAGAAATGAATTTAGCTTCATTCAGCGAAGAATTGAATATTGCGGCGATACACGATGCTATTGTGACAGGCATTAAAGATTATTTCAGCAAGATGGGCTTCAGCAAAGCCATTATCGGCAGCAGCGGTGGTATTGACAGTGCTGTTACCATTGCACTGGCCTGCAAAGCATTGGGCGCCGAAAATGTGAGGGCCGTTTTAATGCCTTCACAATACAGCACGGGGCACAGTGTAAGCGATGCGGAGCAATTAAGTAAGAACCTGGGTAACCCATACGATATTATTCCCATTAAAAATATTTATGAAAGTTTTTTAACGGAGCTTAAACCTGTTTTTAAAGACCTCCCCTTCAGTATAGCCGAGGAAAATATCCAGAGCCGCACCAGGGGCAATTTACTGATGGCGATTGCCAATAAGTTTGGATATATTTTATTAAACACTTCCAATAAAAGCGAGCTGGCCACCGGCTATGGTACTTTATACGGCGATATGGCCGGCGGCCTTGCCGTATTGGGCGATTGCTATAAAATGCAGGTGTATGCTTTGGCCAAATACGTTAATAAAGACAAGGAAATTATTCCCGGTAATATTATTACCAAAGCGCCTTCGGCAGAACTGAGGCCGGGGCAAAAAGATTCTGATTCATTGCCCGATTATGCAATACTGGACAAAATATTATATCAATATATTGAGAGAAGACAGGGGCCAAAAGAAATAAAAACGCAGGGTTTTGATGCAGCACTGGTTGACAGGATACTGAAACTGGTGAATGTAAACGAATATAAACGCAACCAGTTTTGTCCTATCATCCGCATTTCGCCCAAGGCATTTGGCGTGGGAAGAAGGGTGCCGATAGTGGGAAAATATCTTAGTTAGCCACTAATTGGGTTAGCTACAGATTACACAGATACACACAGATAAAATACAAAGGGCCACGAATTACACTAATTTTCACATATAACAGTCCTTCTGTGTTAATCCATGCAATCTGTGGCTCAGTTTTAAATATTTGCGGTCAATCGATAGCAGTAGATTCCTTTATCTTTGCCCCCAATTATGAAAGCAAGAAATGTAATATTGCTGATATTGCTGATAGTGCTGGCAGACCAGGCATTGAAGATCTATATCAAAACACATTTTTACATCAATGAGCACCACAATGTACTCGGCGAATGGTTTCGCCTGCATTTTGTAGAGAATGAAGGCATGGCCTACGGCTGGAAATTTGGTGGTGACGGCGGCAAAATGCTGCTTACACTGTTCCGCCTCGGCGCTGTAATATTCGGTGTGTTTTACCTCCGGCAGATTATTGCCAAAAAATACAACAGGGGTTTTATCATTTGTGCTGCGTTGATATTTTCCGGTGCACTGGGCAATTTGCTTGACAGCATGTTTTACGGGTTAATATTTGAAGAAAGTGTGCCCGGCAGCATGGCGGTGGCAAAAATATTCCCTGAGCATGGCTATGCAGGATTTTTACACGGCAAAGTGGTGGATATGCTTTATTTTCCTATCATCAGGGATGCGCATTTTCCTAACTGGGTGCCTATCTGGGGTGGAGAAGAATTTGAATTTTTCAGGCCGATATTTAATCTTGCCGATGCCGCTATCTCCACCGGGGTAATTGCACTGCTTGTTTTTCAAAAACGTTTTTTCAAACATCCCGAAACTGAAAAGCAAAATACAACTGTAGAAACCAATGCAGTAGTGAATGATGATGTGCAGGTATCATAAAAAAAGTTTGAGGGTTTAGGGGTTAGAAGATTTTAAATAAAAATGGCATCCGTAAAAGATGCCATTTTGTTTGATGTTATGTTTTATTAAATCTTTCCTACCATTTTTTCCGGTATTACCCATTCGTCAAATTCTTTTTCGGTAAGATAGCCGAGTTTTACCGCCATAGCCTTTAAAGTAGTTCCTTCCTTATGGGCCTTCTGTGCAATTTCTGCCGCTTTATAATATCCGATCTTTGTATTGAGCGCCGTCACCAGCATGAGTGAATTATCTACATGCTTTTTGATATTGGCTGCAATGGGTTCAATCCCGGCAGCACATTTATCATTAAAGCTTACACATCCTTCGCCAATCAATCTTGCGCTGTGCAGGAAGTTATAGATCATTACCGGTTTAAATACATTCAGTTCAAAATGCCCGGTGGCGCCGCCAATATTAATGGCCACATCATTGCCCAATACCTGTGCAGCTATCATTGTTAATGCTTCACATTGTGTAGGGTTTACTTTTCCCGGCATGATGGAAGAGCCCGGCTCATTATCAGGAATAAAAATTTCGCCTATACCGCTGCGGGGACCTGACGACAGCATGCGGATATCATTGGCAATTTTCATCAGGCTAACCGCTACTGTTTTCAATGCTCCATGCGCTTCCACAACAGCGTCATGTGCTGCCAGCGCTTCAAATTTATTTTTAGCAGTAACAAAAGGAAGCTTGGTCAATTTTGCAATATGACCTGCCACGTTTACATCGTAACCAGAAGGTGTATTAATGCCGGTGCCCACAGCCGTGCCGCCCAGCGCCAGCTCAGATAAATGCGCTAACGTATTTTTTATGGCTTTAAGGCCGTGATCTAACTGTGATACATACCCGCTGAACTCCTGCCCTAGTGTAAGCGGCGTGGCATCCATAAAGTGGGTGCGGCCAATCTTCACTATCTTCTTAAAAGCTTTTGCTTTTTTATCCAAAGTATCCCTCAGTTTTTCAATACCGGGAATAGTGGTTTCAACCAGGATCTTATAGGCTGCAATGTGCATCGCCGTAGGAAACGTGTCATTGCTGCTCTGGCTCTTGTTCACATCATCATTGGGATGAAGATATTTTTCTTTATCCGTCAATTTACCACCGTTCAATACATGGCCGCGGTAAGCCACTACTTCGTTTACGTTCATATTGCTTTGCGTTCCGCTGCCTGTTTGCCATACCACCAATGGAAAATAATCATTCAGCTTGCCATCAAGAATTTCTTTACAAACTTTTCCAATTAAATCTGCTTTCTTTTTTGGCAGCACGCCTGCTTCGTAATTGGTGATAGCGGCCGCATGTTTCAAATACGCAAACGCCCTGATGATTTCTTTGGGCATGCGGTTAATGTCCTGTGCAATTTTAAAGTTGTCAATGCTGCGTTGTGTTTGTGCGCCATAGTAAGCATCAGCAGGCACTTTCACTTCGCCCATTGTGTCTTTTTCGATCCTGTATTCCATTATAAAAGTTTAATATTGAACGTTTAAAGTTTACTGTTATTTACCGGAAAAATTCGCTTTTCTCTTTTCCAGAAAAGCCGTTGTTCCTTCTTTCATATCTTCCGTTGCAAAGCAGTCACCAAATGCTTTTACTTCTTCATCATAACCGTTTTTTGTTTTATCAAAAACAGCATTGGCCACTTCAATACATTTAGCAACAGCAACGGGTGCTTTACTGTTTATTACCTGCAAAATTGATTTTGCTTTATCCAGCAGTTCTTCTGCAGGCACCACATAGTTTACCAAACCATATTGCAAGGCAGTATGGGCATCTATCATATTGGCGCTAATGAGTAATTCGATTGCCCTGCCTTTGCCAACCAATTGTGTCAATCGTTGTGTGCCGCCATAGCCGGGGATCAAACCAAGATTCACTTCAGGTTGCCCAAACTTTGCATTGTCGCCGGCAATACGAAAATGACAGGCCATTGCCAGTTCGCACCCGCCACCCAATGCAAACCCATTGACGGCTGCAATGATGGGCTTTTTACTGTTTTCAATGTTGAAAAAAATATCCTGTCCCCTTTTTGCCAATTCCATTGCAGCGTTTTTATCCAGGCCGCCGAATTCTGTAATATCAGCGCCTGCCACAAATGCTTTGGCCCCTGCGCCGGTAATGATGGCTGATTTGATTTGAGGATTGTTTTGTATTTCTGTTACAGCAGTATCCAAATCGGTAAACACATTTTTATTTAATGCGTTAAGTTTATCCGGCCGGTTAATGGTAATGATATAAATACCTTCATTAAGTTCAGCAGCAATGGTGGTGTACATATTTTTTTTGCAAAAATACTCAGAAACAACGGACAGAACTTTCTATTTCGTATTTTTCATTTTTAAATTTTGTTATGAAAAAAATATTCTTCCTGTCAATCATTTTTTCAATCAGCATTACAGCTTTTGCGCAAACCGCAGACACGACTTCTTTTCCCGACAGCTGGACAGACGGGCAATATTATACTATCAATGGTGCAAAGCTCTGGGTGGTGGCCGTGGGGCAGGGCGAGCCGCTCATTATTATTCCCGGCGGGCCGGGCGGCAATCATTTGGGCTATCGCAGTTTTGATTCTTTGTCTAAAAAAGGTAATATACAATTGATCTACTTTGATGCTTTCGGAAGGGGAAAATCTGATACCGCAACAAACGTAAAAGCATATACTATTGCAAGAGATATAGAAGACATAGAAGGGTTAAGAAAGGCGTTGAAGCTTGATAAAGTGAGCCTGCTTGGCCATTCTTACGGAAGCATTGTGGCACAGGGATACGCATTGAAATACGGGAAAAATGTATCACACCTCATTATTGCCAACGGGTTTCACAGCAATGCCATGTGGCAGGAAAATGATGACAATTCCAACCATGAAATAAAAACCAATTACCCCGAAGTATGGAAAGAGCTGATGGCAATAAGAAAAAAAGGCGCTGTCAGCAGCAGTGAAAATCACCAGGACGTGTATGGGCGGGTGCCTTATGGTTTTTTATATGCCTACAATCCTGATAAGTTTGTGAACCGTGGCAAGAGAAAACCCTATCCCAATCCGTTCAACACAAAATTGTATTACCAAATGGTTGGGCCCGATGGTGATTTTGTTGTAGGCAATGATATAGGAAAGTTTGATTACCGCAAACAGTTAAAAACATTAAAGATGCCTGTATTGATCATTGCAGGGCGTTATGACCGTGTGGCCGTTCCTTGGATGCAGGTACAGTACAAACAATTTTGCCCGCAGGCGCAGTTTGTAATGTTTGAAAAAAGCGGGCACAATCCGCAGGTGGAAGAGCCGGAAAAAGAATTTCCGCTGATTGCCGAGTTTTTAAGCAAATAAAGCTACACTGATTTTATTTCAGTCACCAAACCCTGCAATACTTTTTTCGCATCGCCAAAGAGCATGCTTGTTTTGGGCATGAAGAAAAGATCATTCTCAATACCTGCATAACCGGGTTTCATGCTGCGCTTGTTCACGATGGTGGTTTTTGCCTGCTCTACATCTAAAATGGGCATGCCGTATATAGGAGAAGAAGGGTCTGTTTTGGCAGCAGGGTTCACCACATCATTGGCGCCTAATACCAGCACCACATCAGTGGTTTTGAATTCATCATTCGCCTGTTCCATTTCCAATAATTTATCGTAGCTCACATCGGCTTCGGCCAGCAATACATTCATGTGCCCGGGCATGCGCCCCGCCACGGGATGAATAGCGTATTTTACTTCCACACCTTTTTCTTCCAATATTTTTTCTAATTCATGGCATACATGCTGCGCCTGCGCCACTGCCAGGCCATAGCCCGGCACAATCATTACTTTATTGGCATAGGCCATTACCATGGCTGCATCGCTTAATGTAATCTCTTTGTAGCTGCCCTGTTGTTTGCCGTCAGCACCGCCTGCAACTTTTGCCCCGCCGCCAAAAGAACCGATCAGCACAT
>JBEHYP010000106.1:0-13251 GCA_048498115.1 Bacteroidota bacterium
CAGGGCGGCGGCAAACGCAAGGGTGCATTTGCCATTTATCTTGAGCCCTGGCATGCCGATGTATTTGAGTTTTTAGAGCTGAGAAAAAATCATGGTAAAGAAGAATTGCGTGCAAGGGATCTGTTTTATGCCTTATGGATTTGTGACCTGTTTATGAAACGGGTAGAGGCCAATGGCAACTGGAGTTTATTTTGCCCCAATGAAGCGCCGGGCTTAAGCGACTGCTGGGGCAGCGCATTTGAAAAGCTATATGAGCAATACGAAACAGAAGGCAGGGCAAGAAAAACAGTGAAAGCGCAGGATCTGTGGTTTGCAATTTTGGATTCACAAATAGAGACCGGCACGCCGTATTTGTTGTATAAAGACGCGGCCAACAGCAAAAGCAACCAGCAAAACCTCGGAACGATCAAAAGCAGCAACCTCTGTACGGAAATCATGGAATACACAAGCCCTGATGAAGTGGCGGTTTGCAACCTCGCTTCTATTGCATTGCCCCGTTTTGTAATTAACGGAAAGTTTGACCATGAAAAACTATACGAAGTAACTTACCAGGCCACAAAAAACCTGAATAAAATAATTGACAACAATTATTACCCCGTTGAAGAAGCAAGGAACTCTAATTTGAAACACCGTCCGATTGGCCTGGGTGTGCAGGGCCTTGCCGATGTATTTATTTTACTGCGTTTGCCTTTTGAAAGTGATTTGGCAAAAATGCTGAACAAAAACATTTTTGAAACCATTTATTTTGCTGCCATGACTGCCAGCAAAGACCTGGCTAAAGAACAGGGCGCATATCAAACTTATGAAGGTTCGCCTGTATCAAAAGGAATATTCCAGTTT
Organism: Bacteroidota bacterium; assembly: GCA_048498115.1. GTDB lineage: Bacteria > Bacteroidota > Bacteroidia > Chitinophagales > Chitinophagaceae > Ferruginibacter. The sequence continues at coordinate 841 of JBEHYP010000106.1, forward strand.
GATATGTGGAATGTTACACCAGGCAACCGCTGGGATTGGGCTGCATTGAAAGAAGAAGTAAAACAATACGGTGTAAGAAATTCATTATTGCTGGCGCCAATGCCCACAGCTTCTACTTCCCAGATATTTGGCAACAACGAATGTTTTGAACCCTATACTTCCAATATTTATACAAGAAGGGTTTTAAGCGGTGAGTTCATCGTGGTGAACAAACACCTGCTGAAAGACCTTGTGGAATTAGGCTTGTGGAACAACAGTATAAAAAATAAAATTATCGCAGCCAACGGTTCTGTTCAAAATATTGATGAAATACCTGCGGATATAAAAGAGCTGTATAAAACCGTTTGGGAGATAAAGCAGCGCAACATTATTGATATGGCTGCAGACAGGGGGGCATATATCTGCCAGTCGCAATCGCTGAATTTATTTGTTGACAGTCCCAGCGCATCAAAGCTTACATCCATGCACTTTTATGCATGGAAAAAAGGATTGAAAACCGGTATGTATTATTTGCGTACACAGGCTGCTGCACAGGCGGTGCAGTTTACCGTACAAAAACAGGCTGCCAATGCTATTGAACCTGTAATTCCTTCAGCAGATACGAGGCAGCAAACCACAGCCGGTGCGGAGCCCGCTGAAACAGGCGGGCCTGTATGCTCCATGCAGGATGGCTGCATCAGTTGCGGTTCTTAAACAATTAAACTTTAAAGCTCCATGTGCAATCATGAAAGCAAATATTGCCCGCGCTGTAAATCATTGTTCGAATGCAAGGTTGGAGATGTGGTCAATTGCCAGTGCAATACCGTAAAAACCAGCGAGGCTACAAAGGAATTCCTGCAATCCACTTTATACAATGATTGCTTATGTAAAATGTCTTACCGAAATAAACCAGATGGTACAGTTCAGGCAGCTGCATGCTTTCCCTGCACAAAGAGAGCTGATGATAGAGGGGCTGCATTATTATTTTGATAACGGTCTTTTTGTGTTTACCGAATTATATCATTTACAAAGAGGCTATTGCTGTAAAAATAATTGCCGGCATTGTGCCTATGGAAATAAAAAACAGTGATATGAATTTTTTTCCTGAAAGAATTGTGTGCATAACGGAGGAGCCGGCAGAAACACTTTACCTGCTGGAAGAGCAGCACAGGATCGTTGGCATATCGGGCTTTACGGTGCGCCCGCCACAGGCAAAAAAAGAAAAGCCCAAAGTATCTGCCTTTATTGAAGCCGATATTGAAAAAATAATTGCATTGCAACCTGATCTGGTAATCGGATTTTCAGATATACAGGCAAATATTGCCAAAGAACTGGTTGCAAAAGGCATTACTGTCTGGATAAACAATTACAGGAGCGTAGAGGGCATCTTTAAAATGATTGCACAACTAGGCAGCATAGTTGGCAAAGCTGAATTGGCATACAGTCTTATTCAACAATATAAAAACGACATTGGCATAGCTATAAAAGAAAATCAGCTGCAACCCGTCAAACCCAAAGTATATTTTGAAGAATGGCCCGAGCCTTTAATATCGGGCATTCGCTGGGTAAGTGAATTAATTGAACTGGCCGGTGGCATTGATATTTATAAAGAAAAGCAAACCGCTTCCCTTGCCAAAGACAGGATCGTTGAAAATGCGGAGGAAGTGATTGAGCGGAATCCTGATATCATTATTGCTTCCTGGTGCGGAAAAAAGTTTAAGAAAGAGCGATTGGTAAGCAGGAAAGGCTGGAACAATATCAACGCTGTAAAAAATGATTTTATTTTTGAAATTAAATCATCGGTTATACTGCAGCCGGGACCTGCTGCCGTAAGCGAAGGCATAAAGCAAATTACCGCCATCATTGACCAATGGCATACTTTTCAAAAGCGCCATGTATAACGCAGCGTATAGCTAGTCTAACGCATGGTGCAGTACAGTCCGTACCTTTACCCCATGGAAAAGCTTGAACAAATAGCAGAATTAAAATCCTCGCCTGAATTAATAGAGAAGCTGTATCAATATGGCATCCAAAAACACTATGCTGCCGGCAGCGTTATCCTCAATGAAAATGCGGCTATCCGTTCCATACCGATTGTTATCAAAGGAACATTAAAGGTGATGAGAACCGAGGAAGACGGCAGGGAGATTTTATTGTATTACATCAAAGCCGGTGAAAGCTGCATCATGTCTTTCCTCGGCGGCCTGCACAACGAAACAAGCAAGGTAAAAGCCGAAGTGGAGGAAGATGCTGAAATACTTTTTTTACCTGTTGAAAAAGTTTCTTTGTTCATCAAAGAATACCCGCAGTGGCTGGATTATATTTTCCGCCTGTACCACAAGCGGTTTGAAGAGCTGCTGGATATTATCAATGCCATTGCTTTTAAAAAAGTAGATGAACGGCTCCTCGCATTGCTGCACAAAAAGCAGGAATTAGCAGGCAGCAACATCCTGAACATTACCCATGAGCAATTGGCCAATGAACTGGGCACTGCCCGTGTGGTGATTTCACGGCTGCTGAAGCAGCTGGAAGAAAATGGAATAGTTCAACTGGGCAGGAATAAGATCATCATTGTGCAATATTGATAACGGGCTGCGATATCTGCCGTTCTAAAAAGCAACACATGACCACAACCATCATCATTATCATTTGTTCTCTCCTGCTATTTGCTTACCTCTTCGACATCAGTGCATCCAAAACAAAAGTGCCTTCGGTGATCCTGCTGCTGCTGCTTGGTTACGCGGTGAGGCAGGTAGTTACTTTCTTTAAAATACCTGCTCCTGATTTAAGCTCTTCCCTCCCTGTGCTTGGCACTGTCGGGCTCATTTTAATTGTGCTGGAAGGTTCGCTGGAGCTGGAACTGAACAGGTCCAGGCTGCCGCTTATTATTAAATCGGTGCTGGTAGCTTTATTCCCCATACTGCTATTTTCTTTTGGCTTGGCGTATTGCTTTCAATATTATGGAAATGTTTCTTTAAAGGCCGGGCTTATCAATGCCATTCCTTTGGCCATTATCAGCAGCGCTGTTGCCATACCAAGCGTAAAAAATCTTGTGAAAGAACAAAAAGAATTTATTACTTACGAAAGCAGCCTGTCGGATATTTTTGGCGTGCTGTTTTTTAATTTCATAACGCTGAACAACACTATCGAAACCCGTTCCGCAGGCCACTTCCTGCTGGATTTCCTGCTGATTTTGTTCATTACATTTTTTGCAACACTGGGCCTGGCTTTTTTATTAAACAGGATAAAGCACCACGTAAAATATGCACCCATCATCCTGATGGTAGTGCTCATGTATGCCATTGCAAAAATGTATCACCTGCCGGCTTTGATCTTTATCATGCTTTTCGGCTTGTTCCTCGGTAATCTTGATGAGCTGAAGCAGTATAAATTCATCCAGAAATTAAAACCTGATATTTTAAACAGGGAAGTACGCAAGTTCAGGGAGCTGACAGTAGAACTTACATTTCTTACCAGGGCCTTATTCTTTTTGTTATTTGGATTTTTAATAAAAACAAATGAATTGCTTAACACGGGTACTATTTTATGGGCTGCCGGGATATGTGCAGGCATATACGTTATACGGCTGCTGTTCTTTAAATTATTCAGGCTGCCGCTTTCGCCTATGTTGTTTATTGCTCCAAGGGGGTTAATCACCATACTTTTATTTTTGGATATTCCTGCTGTTCAACAGGCAGGGTTGGCAAGCAAGTCGCTCATCATACAAGTAATTATTTTATGCGCTTTCATAATGATGTTTGGTTTACTGTCGGCCAAAAGCAGTAAACCAACAGGCGATGCCCCCGCAGCAGGCGAAACTCTATAAAGACAATACCTGGAATTCCGGGCAGCATCAATTGTTGTCCTGTTTAGCCTTGTGTAACCAAAGTAACCGTGCAGGTTTTGGAGTTAATGCACTTTTGCTGTATTAACTCCAACCAATGAATATAACAGGTTATTTCGCAGCGATCCTTATTGGTATTTCCTTAGGCCTTATCGGCGGTGGCGGCAGCATTCTTACCGTTCCCGTGCTGGTATATTTATTCCGTGTAAATGCGGTTTTGGCAACTACTTATTCACTTTTTGTTGTGGGCGCCACCAGCGTTGCCGGTTCAGTTTCTTATTTTAAAAGAGGATTAGTGAACCTGAAAACGGCTTTTGTTTTTGGCATTCCGTCTATTGCTGCTGTATTCCTGATCAGGATATACGTTATTCCTGCTGTCCCGGAGGATATTTTCAGCATCGGCTCTTTCACGGTTACCAAAAACATCCTGCTGATGCTGCTCTTTGCTATTTTAATGATCGCAGCTTCGTACAGCATGATCAAAAAAGCAAAATCAATACCCGGCGAAACAGTTTCGAAACAACCTCTTAATTACCCGGCAATACTGGCGCAGGGTATTTTTACAGGCGCCTTAACAGGCTTTATTGGTGCAGGCGGCGGGTTCCTGATCATTCCTGCCCTGGTCAATTTGCTAAAAATGCCCATGAAGACAGCTATCGGCACTTCACTCGCCATCATTTCAATTAATTCACTAACAGGCTTTTTATTTTCTGCTTTTCACAGTTCCATTCAATGGCAGTTTTTGTTAAGCGTAACTTTTATTGCAGTGATCGGCATTTTAACAGGCAGCTATATTTCCACCAAAATTGACGGCAAAAAGCTTAAGCCTGCTTTTGGCTGGTTTGTACTGGCAATGGGCATTTATATTATCATGAAAGAAACCCTGCTGAAATAGTGCGCTTGTGTAACCAAAGTAGCTGTGCAGGGAAAATAATAAAACTAATTTTGCAACTATAAATTACAGTACAATGAAAGTAGAACAAATCTACACCGGATGCCTGGCACAGGGCGCTTATTATATCACTTCCGGCGGGGAAGCTGCTATTATTGATCCCCTGAGGGAAACACAGCCTTACCTTGACAGGCTGGAAAAAGACGGGGTAAAGCTTAAATACATTTTTGAGACACACTTCCACGCAGATTTTGTAAGCGGCCATGTTGACTTAAGCAGGAAAACAAAGGCCCCGGTTGTATATGGCCCCACCGCCATACCGGAATTTAAAGCCATCGTAGCGCAAGACAACCAGGTTTTTGAAGTGGGCAACGTAAAAATAAAAGTATTGCATACACCGGGGCATACACTGGAAAGCTCATGTTTTTTATTGATTGATGAAAATGATAAAGCAGCTGCCCTGTTCAGCGGTGATACGCTTTTCCTCGGTGATGTAGGCAGGCCTGACTTAGCGCAGAAGGCAGCGAATATGACGCAGGAAGAACTGGCAGGCTTGCTTTATGAAAGCCTGTACAATAAAATTTTGCCGCTGGCTGATGATATTATTGTTTATCCTGCACACGGGGCCGGCTCTGCCTGTGGTAAAAACATGATGAAAGAAACCGTGGACACACTGGGCAACCAAAAGAAAGTAAACTATGCACTGAACCAGCCGGACAAAGGATCATTCACCAGGGCGGTTACAGCCGGGCTGCTGCCACCTCCCGCTTATTTTGGGATGAACGTGGCCATGAATAAGAAAGGATATGAAAGCTTTGATGAAGTGCTGCACCACGGCATGAAAGCATTAACAGCTGCGGAATTTGAAGCTGCTGCAGAAGCAACAGGGGCATTGATACTGGATACAAGAAATGACAGGGATTTTGCAAAGGGGTTTATCCCGCAGTCCATCAACATCGGGCTGGAGGGTGATTTTGCCCCCTGGGCCGGCGCATTGATTGCAGATGTGGAGCAACCCATTTTACTGGTAACTGATGAAGGCAAAGAAGAAGAAACGGTAACCCGGCTGAGCCGTGTGGGCTTTGATAATGTTATCGGGCATTTGGCAGGCGGGTTTGCAGCATGGAAAAAGGCCGGCAAAGAAACGGATGCCGTTAACCGCATTACAGCTGAACAATTTGCCGCAATAGTAAAAACTGGCCAAAGCAAAATCATAGACGTCCGCAAAGAAAGCGAGTATGCCGCAGAACATTTAGAAAGCGCATACAGCAAACCGTTAGCTTACATCAATGATTGGATAAAGGATATTAACCCGCAGGAACATTTTTACCTGCATTGCGCAGGCGGCTACCGCAGCATGATAGCTGCCGGTATATTGCAGGCAAGGGGTTACAGGAATTTTACCGAAGTAGAGGGCGGGTTCAACGCCATTGCAGAAACCAATGTACCTAAAACGGGCTATACCTGTCAAAGCACAGCAAACCATTAATAAGCAGTACGATGAAAAAAAACATAGGCCCTTTGGATAAAACAATCCGCCTGTTAATTGCAGGCCTGGTTGCTGTTTTGTATTTTACCAATATCATTACAGGAACGCTGGCACAGGTATTGGGTATTATAGCTGCAGTATTTGCTGTTACCGCATTTATCAGCGTTTGCCCCCTGTATTCAATGTTGGGTATCAGCACCTGTAAAACAAAAAAATAACAGTTATGACATTCCATGAAATGATAAACCAGGATAAACCTGTGCTGGTGGACTTCTTTGCCGAATGGTGCGGCCCCTGCAAAATGATGGCGCCCATCCTGAAAGATGTAAAAGAACGGATAGGTGATGGCGCCAGCATTATTAAAATAGACGTGGATAAAAATCCGCAGGCGGCAACGGCATACCAGGTGCAGGGCGTGCCCACGCTTATATTATTCAAAAATGGTAAAATGCTCTGGCGGCAATCGGGTGTTGTCCGGGCAAATGAGCTGGAAAAATTGATAAACGAAAACAAATAAGATATTAAATGTTAGAACTTTTAAAACAACCCTGGCCCTGGTACATTGCAGGGCCACTGATTGGATTGACTGTGCCCATTCTTTTGATCATCGGCAACAAGTCGTTTGGTATCAGTTCTTCGTTGCGGCATATCTGCGCAGCCTGTGTGCCTGCCAATGTGCCGTTCTTTATGTATGACTGGAAAAAAGAAATATGGAATTTGTTTTTTGTGCTGGGAATATTTTCAGGCGGCGTAATCGCTGCTAATCTTCTCGCCAGTCCGCACCCTGTGGAAGTGAACCCTGCACTGGCAAAAGAGCTTGCCGGGTATGGCATTACCAACTACAGCAATTTGATACCGCAGGATATCATCAACTGGCATTCACTGCTCACGGTAAAAGGCTTTGTACTGATGGTGGCGGGCGGCTTTTTAGTGGGCTTCGGCACACGCTATGCCGGCGGCTGCACCAGCGGCCACGCCATTATGGGGCTGTCTAATTTACAGTTGCCTTCATTGATCGCCACTGTTTGTTTCATGGCCGGTGGCTTTATCATGGCCAATTTGATTTTACCATTTATCCTTTCACTTTAAACAATAAACAAGTGCAGCAAAAGACAGGAACAGCAGGAATAAATACAGATTTTGAAGTGCGTTCTTTAGACAGTATTTGTGTAAACGAAAGCCATTTGCAGCACAGGTGGTACCATAATCTTAAATACCTGGCAGCCGGCATACTGTTCGGTGTTTTACTGGTAAAATCAGAAGTAATCAGCTGGTTCCGTATACAGGAAATGTTCCGCCTGCAGTCTTTTCACATGTATGGTGTAATAGGAAGCGCTGTTGCAACAGGAATGATTTCTGTTTGGCTCATAAAAAAATTCAATGTCAAAACCATTTATGGTGAAAAGATTGAGTTGCACCCGAAAAAATTTAATAAAGGACAAATCTATGGCGGGCTGCTGTTTGGTTTTGGCTGGGCATTGACAGGCGCCTGCCCCGGGCCGCTTTTTGCACAAATAGGCACAGGGGCAACTGTTATTATCATTACGCTTTTAAGCGCTGTAGCAGGCACCTGGGTGTATGGATTTGTAAGAGAAAAACTACCTCACTAAATAATATTATTGTTCCTGTAAAAATACCAGCAAAAGCAACAACCAATAACCTGTACTCTTCCCTCCTCATTAGAAAATATTTTCTAATCCTGCTATTACCCTTACCTTTAAATGCTGATTAGCTATACATTTACCAACGACCGCAACAAAGATTTATGAAAGCTGCACTCAGTTGTCCCATGCCAAAGTTCGATTTTGACAGCATTAATTTAGGCCATGGCAGTGGCGGCATACTCACACAGCGCCTGCTGAGCAGCGGCGTATTTGATGTGCTCCAAAACGATAAGCTCAACGAAAAACACGATGGCGCTTTTTTTTCTTTGGAAGGAGAACTGGCTTTCAGTACAGACAGCTATGTGGTGAATCCTGTTTTTTTCCCCGGCGGCAATATTGGTGAGCTGGCAGTGAACGGAACCGTGAATGATTTGGCCATGTGCGGTGCTATGGCGAAATACATTTCGCTTTCTTTTATTTTGGAAGAAGGGCTGCCGATGGAGGAATTTTGGGAAATACTCCAAAGCATTAAATCCAGTTGCGATAAAGCAGGCGTGCAGGTGGTAACAGGAGATACAAAGGTTGTTGAAAAAGGAAAAGGCGATAAAATTTTCATCAACACATCGGGTATCGGGCAGGTACACCGGGATGCAAAGATAAAATTGAGCAGTATCAAAGAAGGCGATGCCATCATCATCAACGGGAAAGTAGCTTCGCATGGTATTGCCATCATGAGCCAACGGCAGGGATTGGCGTTTGAAACGGATATTAAGAGTGACACAACCAATTTGAATTTTACCGTAAAAAAATTATTGAACCAATTTGGCAACAACATTCATTTTCTGAGGGATGCTACAAGGGGCGGCCTGGCAAGTGTGCTGAATGAAATTGCCAAAGACGGCGGCCTTGGCATTGACATCCGGCAGAAAGATATTTTAATAGAAGAACAGGTGGCCGGCGCCTGTGAAATGCTGGGCCTCGACCCTTTGTACGTGGCCAATGAAGGAATCTTTATTGCTGTAGTTGATAATTCTGTTGCAGATGAGGCAGTTAAATTATTGCAGCAGGATGAAAACGGGCAGCACAGTTCAATGATTGGGAAAATAACCAATGAACACAAGGGGCAGGTAGTATTGCAAAGCAGCATCGGCGGAAGGCGGGTGGTAAATATGCTTCCGGGCGAACAGTTGCCGAGGATATGCTAAAAACAATTAACCGCAAAAAACGCTAACTGTTTCATTAAGGATGCAAAGAAAAGCTTTATGCTCTTTACGTTTTCCTTTTTGGTAAAAAATAATACATTGAATACAACACTCTATAACGAAGCAATAATAAAAACATTAACCGCAAAAACCGGCGGGGGCTTTTTGCTTGCCCCCCGTGGCGCATACCTGCACAAAAATATTTTAGCCGTAAGCGATACCGGCCAGAACCGTGTGCTGATTTGGAAAAATATCAATGATGCAGCGCCCTCTGTTATTCTCGGGCAAACGAATATTAATGATGCCGGCCGCAATGGCGGGGAAATAGCCAGCGCCTCCTCATTACAATATCCTTCAGGCATCTGGACGAATGGAGAGAAATTAATAGTTGCTGATGCATGGAACCATCGTGTACTAATATGGAATAACTTTCCCGCTCAAAACGGGCAACCGGCAGATATAGTGATCGGCCAAAAAGATTTTAACAGCAACCAACCAAATATTTCAGGGATTGGCGCAGGCTGCTGTGCCCAATCGCTGTACTGGCCTTACGGTTTGTACAGCGATGGTAATAGTTTATGGATTGCTGACACGGGCAACAGGAGGGTTTTATTCTTTGAAAAAATACCAACTGAAAATTTTAGTGCAGCCGATGCCGTTATTGGCCAGCAAAATTTTGAAGAGCGGGATTATGATAACAACAATGCCATCTGGCCTTATTCAGTAAAAATCAATGACAATGGCAGTATGTTAATTACCGATACGCAATATTACCGTGTATTGTTTTGGCACAACTGGAAAGACGCGTTAAACAAAACGGCCGATTTAATTTTCGGCCAACCGGATTTAAACAGCAATGGCCAAAACCGTTACCAGCTAAAGCCTTCGGCCAATACATTAAACTGGTGCTATGATGCCTGCTTTATAAAAAACGGTATCGCTATTGCCGACACCGGCAACAGCCGCATTTTGATTTGGAATGAGATACCATTTGAAAATGGTGCAGCGGCCCACCGGCTGGCAGGACAGGAACATTTTGAAGTAAATGGCGAAAGTTCACTAAGCATGAAGCTGAACGTAGAAAATGAAATGTACTGGCCTTTTGCAGTAAATGCAACAAGTGATAAATTGGTTATTGCCGATACAGGTAACCACAGAGTTTTATTGTATGATATTTAAAAACGGAACATGCAAAGCATTCCTATTCTCATCATTCTTTTGGCAGGCTTTAAACATGCATTTGAAGCTGACCATTTGCTGGCGGTTTCCAATATTGTATCGCAGCGCAAAAGCATGGCGCTTGCTATGAAAGACGGCATTTTCTGGGGACTGGGACATTCTTCCACTATCCTGCTCATTGGTATTTTACTTATCATTTTTAAGATAGCTGTCTCCGGTGAAGAACAAACCTTTCATTACTTTGAAGCCTGCGTTGGGCTGATGCTGATATTGGTTTCGGTATACCGACTGAGAAAATTTTTTAAATCAAAAGAAATTACTGTTCATCATCACCATCATGAACACCACGGGGAAAATGCCACCACGCATATCCATCTTCCTTTAGATGCCACACAAAAAAACCTGCATAAAGCATCTTATGGCATTGGTTTGGTACATGGCCTGGCAGGCAGTGGCGAGCTGGTGGCTGCCGCCATGCTGAATTTTAAAACGCCTTTGTCAATTGTATTATACCTGTTATTGTTTACTATGAGCTGCGTAGGTGGCATGCTTGTGGCAGCAGGCTTGTTCAGCATTCCTTTCTCAAAAAAAGTAATGGCATCATCACTGCTGCAAACCGTATTGATTTTTTTATCTTCCGGTTTATGCCTGGCCTATGGGGTTTATGCCATCTACAATAATCTTTTTGTAAAATGAGTGAAGCAAAAGAAATATTGCTGAAAGCCCTCGCTTTTTACAACATACAGGTGGAAGCCGATAACGGCAAACATATTGCTGTGCAAAATAATTATGAAATAGAAGTGGAGGCAAACGGATTGTATAAATTAAAAAATGATGGTTTTGTAGTTGCTCCTTTTGATGATTTGAATGAGCTGTGCAGGTTTATACTAACGTAGCATTATGAAAAAAATAGAAGTACAGGTAATAGCCCTCAGCAGCAGCGAAACTTCGCCGGGCAATTTTTCACTGGTGCTGGAAGATCCTGAAAGCAGCAAAAGGATCCCGATTATTGTAGGCGGCTACGAAGCGCAGGCGATTGCCGTTCACCTGGAACGGATGCAGCTGCTGCGCCCTATCACCCACGACCTGATGAAGAACGTAATACAGTCGCTGGGCGGCACACTCAAAGAAATTTTTATCCATAGCATTCATGAAGGCATTTTTCACGCTTCACTCGTTCTTACCGGCAGCAATAAAGAAGAAACAAAAGTGGATGCCCGTGCCAGCGATGCTATCGCATTATCTATCCGTTTTGATTGCCCTATTTACGTTTCCGAAGCATTGCTGGCCGAGGCCGGGCTGGTGCCGGAGACCAATAAAACTTCCCTGCTCAAAGGTTCACTGGCGGAATATTCCATTGAAGAACTGGAGTCTTTACTAAAAGATGTGCTGGCGAAAGAAGACTATGAAAGCGCTACAAGGATAAGGGACATGATAAGAAAAAGAACCAGCCGGTAAAACCATGTAAAAATAAAAAGGCAACCAGCAATCTCTTGCGGCCGCCTTTTACTTATTGCCCTCTAAAAAAACTTTTATTGTTCCAGTGTAATTACACCCAGGTCCACTGTTTCCCCGTCAGCAACAGCTACATTTTCCTTTACAAACTTTTTGTAAGGGGCTTTGGCTTCTACTTCAATTTTATAAGTGCCGGCTTTTGCTTCCAGGGAAAAAGCGCCATTTACCGGGGTAGCTTTTATTGAATCTGTTCCGATAATAGCCCATACATCACCTGCGCTTTCAGCAGGCGCCACACTGCCTTTTATACCGGAAGCAGCATGCAGGCAGAAAGAAGAAAGCACAACAACAGCGCCGGCAACCAAAGGTGTAAATTTCATGATCTTTTTCATTTGATTAAATTTTGATTAGGAATGGCTTTATAAAATGATTTTAAAGCGATTCTCTTTTTTCAAGTATTATACCAAAAGATGCAGCCGTATAAATTCTAATTGGATTCTAATTTTTAAAGAGGATGCGAAAAATATCAGGAAGCATGCGGCAGCGTAACAGTAAATATTGTGCCGTAATTCACTTCAGAAGAAACATTGATTTTTCCTTTGTGCAGCCTGATGATCTGCACAGCCAGGGCAAGCCCGAGCCCAAAGCCGGGCAAAGTACCTGCCTTGCCGGTACGGTAAAAAGGCTGGAAAATATTTTCCAGCTCCTGCGGGGGAATGCCCTGCCCTTTATCTATGATATGGATAATGATTGCTTCAGGCAGTACA
>JBEHYP010000107.1:0-12772 GCA_048498115.1 Bacteroidota bacterium
ATTGCATCCAATCGCCGTTTTGAGCGATATTCCCACCACCCTTCACGGGACACCAACGCATGTCATCATCCCAGGCACAGGCCAGGTAACCATATGCAGGTATAAAAAGATAATTGACCAGGATGGTAATGCCTGCGCCAATCAGTGTTATCCATGCCCCCGCCATTGTTCTGTTTCCCAGCTTGTACCACACGCTTAAATTATAATAAATACCGAGGAACATATTGGCCAGTAAAAGAATGGGTACCACACCCAGCCCTGCCCAGTATTTTGGCCCGATAAAGTGTTTCCATATGGGCATGAACAAACTAACGGCAAGGAACATCAGCGTAATGACGATCACAAAAAATTTCATCACGCGGGCGTACACACGCTGCGGGTTATCACCCTGTGCCTGCTTAAAGAAAAAAGGCTCGGCGCCCATGCGGAATGCCTGTATGAATAAGGTGATGAGTATAGACAGTTTGTAGCAGGCATTGTAAATGCCGATTTGCGAATCCTTTAAAGCAGCATCTCCCGGCAGCCACCAGCGCAGCATCAGCCTGTCAAACGTTTCATTGATCATTCCGCCCATGCCGGCAACTACTAACGGCAATGAGTATATCATCATTTGCCTCCACAGGGTTGTATTGAATTCAAACCTTACCTGCGCAATTTCCTTATACAGGAACAGGAGCGTTACCACAGACTGTATAAGATTTGCCAGCACCACGTATACAATAGGATTGGTGGCCGGATCGTAAAAAACCGTTACCCAGCTATCGGCATTTGCCTTTGCATGCTGTGCGCAATAGCTGATAAAGAACCAGGTGAAGAAAATATTGATTAATATGCCAATGATCTTTGCAGCAGCAAATTTTACCGGCCTGTTTTCCTGCCGCAGCCTTGCAAACGGTACGGTGGCAATCGTATCCAGTGCAATAATGAAAATGCTGATCTGTATAATTTGCGGTAAATCTGATAAGCCAATAGCTTTTCCGAACGCTTCTTTGTTAAACCAAAGAATAAGGCTGAAAACAATGGTGGAAAACAGGATAGATAAAAATGCGGTGCTGTAAATCGTCCGTTTGTCTTCTTCTTTGGAAGAAAAACGGAAATAGGCTGTTTCAAACCCATAAGTGAATACCACATTCAGGATGGGAATGGCCGCGTATATGAGAGCCATTTTGCCATAATCGGAGGTTTTGATGGCATCTGCATAGGTGAGGTATGGCGTAAGCAGGTAGTTGATAAGCCTTGCGGCAATGGAGCTAAGCCCATACCACATCGTTTGCCCTGCCAGTTTTTTGATATTGCTCAATTATGGTTGTTTACCGGCAAATTTAATTTTATCTTCCTTAATAACTTATGGGAAATTTATAAAATCCATTGCAACCTTTTTTATACAAGCATTATCTTTGAATAAAAATTAATTGTTATGAAAAAATTACTCCTTACTGCAGCCATTTACTTTGTTACTACTGCTGCTTTTGCACAGGCACGTACCGCCACTGCCGAATACAATAAAAACATACAGCCGGCGCTGGAAATTGAAATCCCTTTTGAAGAAAAAACAGTAATGAAATCCCTTGTGGACAAACTGGAAAAGAAAGGGTATAAAGGGAAAGAAACTAAAGGCTACACCGTTTTTAAAGGCGTAAGCCTGCCTGAAATAGGTTCCGGCAGCTATGACCTGTATTTTAAAACTGATCCTAAAAGCCGTAAGGAAAAAGACATTACCGTTCTTACCATGCTGGTATCTTCCGGCGGCGAAAAATTCATCAGCGAATCAGACGATGCTACTGTTATCAATAATTCAAAAGCATTTTTAGAATCCCATACGGATAATGCCACTGCTTACGACCTGGAGCTGCAAATTAAATCCCAGCAGGACGCGACCGACAAAGCAGATAAAAAATACAACAACCTGGTGGAAGACGGGCAGGACCTGGTAAAGAAAAAAGAAAAACTGGAGAAGGATATAGCGGACAACCAGCAAAAACAAACCGATCAAAAAGCCGAAGCTGAAAAACAGCGCCAGATACTGAATACCCTGATAGGCAAGCGCAGGCAATAAAAGCATAATAAATACGTTATAGTGAAAGTGCAATATGACAATTGCACTTTTTTCATTCAATATCCGGCTTATGAAACTCTGGTACATATCACTCATACTGAGTATTTGCTCCTGTATTATCCTGCTGGTGATGTGTTCGTTGCCGGATACTTACACTGTATTTAAGTGGACAAAGAGTGAAGTGGAGGCCGGTGTGCTTTTCCCCCTGCTGCTATTGAGCTGGACAGCTGCCTTATTCGGCTTTTTATTCAACAATATGTTTATTGATAAAAACATTGTTGAAAAAGGGGCCAAGAAAATACCTCCCTTTAAAGCCTACCTGCCATCATTTTTAAGCCTACCTGCTTTCAGCTCCTTTATATGGTTTATTGTAAAGTGGTATAAGGGCAGGCCCAATGTGTAGGCCCTCCAACCTCCCTGCAGGGAGACTTTGACCTCTACAAACAAAAAGTAGTTTTTAATAAATACAAGGTTGGCTTCGTGTCATGAGAGAGCAAAATGATGAAATGCTTAACTCCAAATGTTGATTGTTGTATGAAGCCAGGCCTCCTTCTCCTTAGGAGATGGAACGAAGGTGAGGTACCTTTTTCCTCATCTGTTTTATTTCTCCTGCTTTCTTTTTATTTTCCAGTCTTTTTTCTTTGGAAGCCTTGCTGATCTTCGTGGGTTTTCTTTTTTTAGGGATTACCAGTGCTTTTGTTACCAGCTCATTCATCTTTTTTACCACCAGCTGTTTATTGCCCAGCTGGCTCCGTTCTTCCTGGCTTTTTACCAGCAATAAACCTTCTGAAGTAATGCGGTTGGATAATTTTTCCTTTATTCGATTCTTTTCATCTTCATTCAGCAGGGCCGAAGCAGCAATATCCCAATAGCCTTCCACCATGGTTTCTACCTTGTTCACATTTTGGCCACCCTTGCCACCGCTGCGGGCAGTTTTAAATTTTATTTCTATGCTGATGTCCATTGCCCAAATTTACTTTATTTGTGCGTATCAGGCCATGCCGCCGTGGTCTTTAAAAAGGGTTGTCAACCCTATAGAATGACAGCCAATAATAAACCTGCTTTTTTCGTTGTTCAAAAAGGCTGGATTAGCCTAAAAAAATTACATTTGCAGATAACCAATGCACAGTAATGTCAAAAGGGATATACCATTCATTAACAGAACGTAAGCACCTGGGCAAAAAATCTTTTGCTGTATTGATTGATCCTGACAAGGTGAATAACCAAAGCATGGAACAGTTAATAGCGCTGGGCGTTGGTGCCAAAGTGGATTTCTTTTTGGTGGGCGGCAGCCTGGTGGTTTCCAATTACCTGGATGAATGCCTGCAGCTGATAAAAAAGGAATGTGCTGTCCCCACTATTATTTTCCCCGGCAGCCCTTCGCAGGTAAGCAAATATGCCGATGCCCTTTTATACCTTTCCCTTATCAGCGGCCGCAATCCTGAATTGTTGATTGGCCAGCATGTGGTATCTGCTCCTGTAGTGAAAAAAAGCGGGCTGGAAATTATATCAACCGGCTATATGGTGGTTGATGGCGGTGCCCCTACAACGGTGTCCTATATTTCCAATGCCAGCCCCTTGCCTTCCGATAAAAATGAGATCGCCGTATGCACTGCTATGGCCGGCGAAATGCTCGGCATGAAACTTATTTACATGGACGCCGGCAGCGGTGCCAAAAAAGCTATTCATGAAAGCATGATACAGCAGGTGGCACAGTCCATCAGCGTGCCATTGATTATTGGCGGCGGCATTACTGAGCCTGAAAAAGCTTATCTCAACTGCAGGGCCGGCGCCGATGTAATTGTAGTGGGCAATGCCATTGAAAAAGATCCTTCCCTGATAAAAGAAATGGCGGCAGCAGTGCACAGTGTGCCGGTAAGCATATAGCTTATAACGATCAAAGCTGTCTCTATTTGCAGCATCACCAGCCTTGTTTCCCATAATTCGGCAATGAAGCGTAAAAATATTTGCCTTTTAAAGTATTTATCGTAATATTGCAATATTAAATTAATAAAATGGGAGCTACCAAAACAGAGCATTTTACCGGTAAGCAGAACGCTATTGCCACACTCGCCAAAGCATTGGGGCACCCTGCCAGGGTTGCAATTATTGAGTATTTGATAAAAGTGGATGCCTGCATTTGCGGTGATATTGTAAATGAATTACCGCTCGCACAGCCAACTGTATCACAGCACCTGAAAGAGCTGAAAAATGCAGGGTTGATAAAGGGAAATATTGAAGGCAACGCCATTTGCTACTGCATTGATGAAACGGCTATTGAAAAGCTGCAAAATTATTTCGGCAATATTTCCGTTAAACTCACAAACAAGAAAAACAATTGTTGTTAATTAAGAATAATGCACAATGGGAAATTCAGCACAAATTAAAGAACTGGTAAAACAGAAGTACAGCGAAATTGCTTTGCAGGACAAGGAAACCAACCAGTCATCCTGCTGCGGTTCCGGCTGCTGCTCAACAGAAGTATATAACATCATGAGCGATGATTACAGCACGCTGGAAGGATATAATCCTGATGCTGATTTAGGCCTTGGCTGCGGCCTGCCCACACAATTTGCCAACATCAAAAAAGGGAATACCGTGATTGACCTGGGTAGTGGCGCAGGGAATGATTGCTTTGTTGCAAGAAACGAAACAGGCGAAGACGGCAGGGTGATAGGTATTGACTTTACGCCCGCCATGATTGAAAAGGCAAGAACCAACGCCCAAAAGCTGGGGTTTTCAAATGTTGAGTTCAGGCAGGGCGATATTGAGAACATTCCTGTTTCTGCAAATGTGGCTGATGTAATTGTGAGCAACTGTGTTTTAAACCTTGTTCCCGATAAGGATAAAGTTTTTAAGGAAATTTTCCGTGTACTAAAGCAGGGTGGACATTTCAGTATTTCCGATGTGGTGCTGGCGGGCCATCTCCCTGAAGCTTTACGGAAAGATGCGGAAATGTATGCAGGCTGCGTGGCAGGCGCCATTCAAAAAGAGGTGTACCTAGAGCTTATCAGCACGAATGGTTTTTCAAATATTACCATTCAAAAGGAAAAGCCGATCAGCATCCCGGATGATATTTTAAGGAATTACCTGGATGAGCAGGAAATGCAAAGCTTTAAATCGGGCAGTACAGGAATATTCAGTATTACAGTATATGCAGAAAAACCTAAATCCTGTGGTTGTGGAACAGAGTGCTGCAATTAAAATGGTTTGGAAAAGATACCGCAGGCCGGTTATCATAACAACATCAGTAATTGTGCTGCAGGTTATTTTTGGTTTTGATCCAAAATTTTGCATCATCAATATTATCTGGCTATTTGTTTAATCATGGAAAAAAAGAAAATATTAGTGCTTTGCACGGGTAACAGTTGCAGGAGCCAGATTGCAGAAGCTTACCTGCGGCATTTTGCAGGCGACAGTGCTGAAGTGTACAGTGCCGGTGTGGAAACACATGGCGTGAACCCCCGGGCCATTGAAACAATGAAGGAAGGCGGCATTGATATTTCAGGGCACACTTCTAACAATATTGACGAATACCGCGGCATCCATTTTGATTTTGTAATCACGGTTTGCGACAATGCAAAGGAACATTGCCCTTATTTTCCAACAACTGCTAAAAAGTTTCATCAAAATTTTCCTGATCCTGCAAAGGCGACAGGGACAGAAGAAGAAATAAAAGAACAGTTCAGGCAGGTAAGGGAGCAAATAAAAAATTACTGCAGGCAGTTTGCAGCCGGTAATTTATAGTATGAGTAAAATTGATTACTGTTATTTCCCCCTTACTTCCAGCCGAATCCCCTCATTTATCAGTACCGGCACGTTATCCATCACCCGTATACTTCTCACAGCAGTATTGGTGCTTATCACCGGGTTATTCGCCGGGGTACCGGCAATGATTGCATCTGTATATTGATCAGGAACAAAACCGCAGCCCCAGTTGCTGGCCGTAAACCAGTCGCTGCTGGTATTGCCAATCCACAGGTTTTTAAAGCGCAGTATATTTTCTTCCCTGGGCTGCTCGTTTACAAGGCACCTGTATTTATAACCGGTAAATGAGGTTGGTATTCCAATAATTTGCAGCGTGTTGGTAGTAGCGCCTGAATAAAAACCTGCGTTCGTAAGGTCAACATACCCTGTGCCGTCATTTACCTGCCATTGGTAAGTGCCTGCGCCCTGCGGTTCGCTGAACGAAACAATATTATTAGGGCAACTGCCTGCTGTAGGTGGGGTAATATCACCTTTGCTGAACCAGAATTCACTCAGGCTATTCACCGTAAATTCAGCGTAATAACCGTTGTTGTGCGGAATGATCTGCGTATTGGCCGGCAGGATAAAATTGAAATAACCATTGAAGTTATCCAACAGCGTACCGTTTTCTTCAGCGGGGCTGCCTTTATACTTATCCACGCCCAGCTCATAAGCATCGGCGGGATTGCCGCACCCGCCACAGGTGCCGGCGCCCAGCATGGCATTGGATTCTGCATCGGTAAAATACAACCTTATGCCGATGCTGCCCGTCGGGTTACCCGTTGACGTTAGTACATAATTCCTGTCAGCATAATATTGATTGTTGCTGTTCCTTACAATGCCGGAAGTATTAATATAAGGCGTTACCGTTACCGCACCCAGGTTTTGGCCGTTGGGATTTATTTCGGCCAGCACATACCATGGCCCGTTAATGGAATCTCCCGAAGTAAATGGCACCCAGTTGTTGCCGGAAACGTTTTGCGATATAGCGGGTACTACCGAGCCGGGCACAGCCGTTCTTTCAAATATCCTTATATCATCTATGCCAACGCCTTCCTGCGTTACGCCGCCATCGCTGCTCATCACAAACCGGAAATGGATAGTAGTATTGGTAACAGGTATATCAATACTGGCTACATGCCATTTGGTATTGGAATAGCGCCAGTTGCTGCCTGCTGCATTATCGTACCAGTTAGTGCCGGAAAAGGCATCTCCCAGCTTATTCCATGTTTTTCCATCGGTGGTGTATTCCACCCAGGTGTAATCATAATCGGTTTCAACATCATACAGGTGGCTGAAAGAAAGCACGGGATGCCTTAAGCCCGTAAGATCAAAGCAGGGGGAAACGAGATAGGAAGTTTCATTGTCTGCATAATTACCGGTCAGGCTGGTCGTCCATATCTTATTGCCATTGGGCGCTTTGCTGATATTGGTTTTTGATGGCGTGCCCCACTGCCAGGTGGTATTGGTGCCGCTGGTATAATATCCCCCGTTGTCATTTTCAAACCCTTCCATATAAGGATAACTGTTTATCAAACGGGTGTTGTGCAGGGAATAATTCAATATGCTGTCGTTGGATGCATAATTATCCGCAGCATATTTCGTCCACACGTTAATGTTATAATCTATATCCGCAGCAAGGTTGGCCCTTTGTGTAAACGTATAGTCTAAAGTTTGATTGGCTGCAATGCTGGGAATGGTTTCGGTTACCACTGCGCCATTGTTTACCTGGTAGCTTACCTGTACGTTATTAAGGGTTGTATTTTGATAATTCTTTATTTTAATGCTGATGGGATTGCTGGCAGTAAGGCTGCAGCCATTCTTATCGGGCGAATTGATGGCAAGTGTTGCTACATCATTTATTGCCTCGCTCAGGGTGAGGTTGTCAAAAGTATAACCGTCATCATCAGCAACAATAGGATGGGGGCTGTTGGCAGAAGTGAGCCCGTTTTGTACCAGTTTTATTTGAAATGTAGGGGACAAAACTTCCCCGGCCCCGGCCAATACTTCACTGATATTAATCACTCCTTTTTTCCATTCCCCAAGCCCGGCCTGGTTGTCAAATAAGTTGTAGGCTTCTATCCAGTTGCCGTTCTCGCTGCCATGCACCCATATTTTATTATTGCCATAATTTTCCTGCCCATGGTTTTTATAATAAAAATCAAAACGGATCTGCTTACCGGCATACTGGGATAAATTATAATTGAATATGGCGCTGTCTGCAATGCTCCTTGTCGTGCTCACCGGGAACTGGTCAAGCGTTAATGCCCTGTTGCCGCTCAGGGCAAAACCGGTATTTACAAAAGTACTTGCCCTTCCGAGGCTGCTGTCGGCAGAAAAATCAAGGTATTTATTCCCGCCAACGGCCATTTCCTTTGCACTAAGGGATATGGCAGGCATTGATTCAAAATCTTCTGTAAGCGGGAGGGAAGTAACAGGGTCGTTGTTGATATATTTTACCGTTTTGTATGCCGTATCGTTAAGGTGATTATTGTCTGCCGCTTTTGTAACCCATGCTTTAAAATGATACTGGTAACCCGAAGGAACAACCGGGTAGGTGCCATTAAAAGTATAAGTAAGAGAGCCGCCGGCATTGATGGCAGTGTTCACTGTTTCTGTAACTACCGTTCCGCCATAATCAAAAGAAACATTATAAGGGCCATTGGCTGCTACTGTGCCGAGATTCCGTATAATTACCTTTACGGGTTTTGTGGCATCAGCAGCATTGGAAAAAAATTGCCTTGCAGTAACAGGCTCCAGTATTGTGTCAATTTTCAGGTCATTGTCAAAATCGGACAAGGTGCAGGCGCCGCTGCCGGGAACCACTGTTACTGATACTGACCTGCGTCCTGAAACGGTATTATTCTTTGCAGCCGTGCCAAACCAGTACCTGGTGCTTTTATTAAGCCCCTTTATTATAAACGGGGATGAAGCAGTATTGGCAATCACCCGCATGCTGTCGCCAATTAATTGCAGCACATCATAGCTGGTGGCGCCCGGCACTGCAGACCATTTTAATTGTACCGCCCCCTGGCATATACTGGTAACGGTATCTATGGGCTGGCCAAGCACTGTAAAATTAAAATTACTCTGGTCAACCAGCCCGGTGCCGTTCCTGCTGATCCTTATCAAACCATTGTTAGTGATGGTGGAAGGTACTGTCCAGCTATACATTCTTGAAGAGGCAGCTACGCTGTTGCTGATGGTTGTCCAGTTAGAGCCGTTATTGGAAGAATATTCAATCGTAAAATTATTGCTATTATTGCCATAAGCATTCCAGCGTATGTTTTCCGTTTCTCCCGGCACCAGTGTTTCTCCCCCAAAAGGATACTCAACTGTCACTGAATTTTTAATAATCTCGTACGTCAGCACATATTGCTGTGTGCCAGAAGGGATATTGTACCCGTTAACGGCGGCGATGTAGGTGCCGGCGGCAGGGTTGTTTATTACTACCTGCTCAATATTGTTTAAATGGTCGGGGCCTTCTGCGGCCACATCCTGCACAAAAGACGGCAAAGGGGTTAATGTTAAGGGAAAATGTTGTATGGATAAAGGCTCTGTCACCATAAGATCAAGGTCATTTACCAATGCGGTGGCGGCATTGCTTGCCGCAGGCACATCGTTCCAGTACAGCATTATTTTTACCTGGTATGTATTGGGTGGAATAACAATATTGTGAGTATTGTTACCTGCATTGGCAATACCGGACAGGAAATAGCGGTTGCTGTCAATAGCTTCCACGGCCTTTCTTCCATTCAGCATGCCAAAGCCATAAGTATAATCAGGCCCGGGACTGCCAAGGTCTTCAGCAGTATTGCAGGCAAGGGCTTTCATAAGGGCACTTTTCGGGTTGGCGCCGCCGTGCAGCTGGCGGTAGCGTTCATACATCAGCGTTAGTGCACCTGTTACGGCAGGGGCTGCCATGCTGGTGCCGCTGCCGGCGCCATAGGTATTGTAGCGGAGGGTAGAAATTACGTTTGAACCATCAGCAGTTATTTCAGGCTTTATTCTTCCGTCTGCTGCCGGGCCACGGCTGCTGAATGAAGCAATGGTATAATTTCCGTCAATACTTAATGCGCCTACAGTTAATATATTTTTCCCGGTTTGCCAGCCTGATTTTACTGTGCCGAAAGAAGGGGGGTATACACTGCAGGTAAGCTCCCCATCGTTGCCGGAAGCAAACACATGCTGCAATGCATCATTGTCATGCAACTGGTTATCCCCGTAATTACTCAGTATATTGTACTCACCTTCTCCATCGCAGGCGTCATTGGCAGAATGGTAGGAATTGTTGGTGACTACCATATTGTAATCGCTCATATAAGCGGGAGTGTTTAAAATAATATCGCTGAAATAATTATTAACGATAGTAGCTTTGGAAGCAAAGCCCCTGTTTTTAATATTAATAATGCCACCGCCTGCAGCAGTGCCGGTAGTGTGGGTGCCATGATCGGCAGGCACAGTGGGAGTGCGGTTGATGAGCCTTCCGGTAAAGTCAATGTGAGTAGATACATCCGAATTGTCACCAATGCCTATCGTTACATTTTTACCATTCAGGTTTTTGCCACTCCATGCATTCAGGCCGCTTATGCCATGCACCGCCCTGCTGTTGTAATTAAGGGGGTGATCTTGCATAGGCTGCAGGCTGATGCTGTTTACAAAGGGCCATGCAGCAATTACATCAATTAGCTGCCGGTTGTATTGTATCAAAATGATATTGGCTGCTTCGTATTTTTCAGTGGCTATAAACGCACCGGCTTTATTTAATGCTGCAAGCACTGTTTCTTTTGTAACACCAAAATAACTTATGGCCATTGCCTGCACTTCATCCCTGCCTGCAGTGGGACGATAGCCGGGCAATTTTTTATGGATTTTATATGCTGCCGGAATAACATTGATGGAACTGATATTAAAACTGCCGGCTTTACTAAAGTCAAAATTATTTTTGATGGAAGCCAGCCAGGCATTGCCAGGGTAATATGTGTACAGGCTGATACCGGCATTGCTCATTTTTTGTTTTATTCCTTCAGACGGCAGAGCGCTGAACTGCAGCAGTACAAAATATTCATTACCCGAAAGTGCGGCCTTAATGCTGTCTGTTGTAAAAGAATGGCTGCTGATATTATTGCCGGTGAAAAAATCTCCGTTGGCAAAACGAACCGGCTGCTTTTTTTGGGCGGTTATATCCGCAGCAGAAAAAAGTAAAGGAAGAATAACTAAGGTTTTGTAAAATATTTTCATCAGAACAAATTATTAATTGGCAACATCGAAAATACTTCATTTTGTGCTGAAAGCAGCCATTTGTTAAGGCTTTAGGGGGGATAACGTTTTTATAAAGGGCTTTTTTCTTTATCCTTTTTATCTTTGCAGCTGAATGAACCTGGAAGTGCTGAAGAAAGAGTACACTGATAACCCCCGCTGTTTTCAAATAGCGGACAGGATTGTTTTGCCCGGCCTTCAGTATTTGCACCTTTCCGGCCTTGCGGGCAGCGCTCCTGCTTTTATTGTGGACGCTGTTTTCTCCCATGCCGTTGCCGCAAAGCTCAACCATATTATTATTTTAAAAGATGCAGAAGAGGCTGCCTATTTTCACAACACATTAGAAAATATTACCGGCGCCCTCGATGTTTTTTATTTTCCTTCTTCTTTTAAGAATAAAAAAAATTACCGCCTGCTCAACAGCAGCCATGTAATGCTGCGTACAGAAGCGCTGACAAGGATCGCTGCCGGCGGCAATAAAAAAATAATCGTTACCTATTCAGAAGCATTGTTTGAAAAAGTAGTGCTTTCAAAAAGATTGTCTGAAAATATTATTTCCATTAAGCAGGGCGATGTGCTGGATGTGAATGGCGTGCTGGAAAAATTTGTGAACTACGGTTTTGTAAGGACAGACTTTGTATATGAGCCGGGGCAGTTTGCTGTTCGGGGAGGCATACTGGATATTTATTCTTTTGGCAATGAAAAGCCTTACCGCATAGAATTATTTGGCAATGATGTGGACAGCATCCGCATCTTTGAGTCGGAAACACAACTGAGCGAAAGAAAATTATTGCAGGTAAATATCATTCCCAATGTAGAAACGCAGTTTGAAACAGGAGAGAAAGTTTCTTTATTTGAATTCTTACCTGAAAACACGGTAGTGTGGAGCGAAGACTGGGAATTTATCAAAGAGAAAATAGAGCAGCAGGAAGAAGATTTGGAATTGTTTTTAGAGTTGGTGAAAAACGGCAATTATCATTCAACTATTACCGAAGAAGAAGCCGACCTGACAGAAAAGAAAGATATTTCAGCAGAAGATTTTGTAAAAGCAACGAATATTGAGGAACAGGTAAAACAAAGGCATATTGTTGAATTTGGTAAAAAGGCTTACTTCGCTTCCAATCTTCAATCTTCAATATCAAATATTCAATTTGTAACTAAGGAGCAACCTTCCTTTAACCGCCAGTTTGACCTGCTCATTCAAAATTTAAAAGAATACGAAGCAAAGCATTACAATATTTATTTGTTTGCCGACAATCCAAAGCAGCTGGAAAGGCTGCACAGTATTTTTATTGATTTAAAGGCAGAAATACAGGTAATACCCGTTCCTGTTTCTATTCATGAAGGATTTATTGACGATGATCTGAAATGTGTTTGCTATACTGACCACCAGATTTTCCAGCGCTATCATAAGTACAAGGTAAAGCAGGCTTTCAGCAAGAATAAAGCGCTCACATTAAAAACATTGAGAGAGCTGCAGCCGGGGGATTATGTAACGCATATTGACCACGGTGTGGGCGTGTACAGCGGCCTGCAAAAAATTGAAGCGAACGGAAAAATGCAGGAGGCTGTAAGGATACAGTACAAAGACGGGGACCTGCTCTATGTAAACATTTCATCGCTGCATAAAATAAGCAAGTACACCGGCAAGGAAGGCAGCATATATCAGCAAGACCAGCGTGATGTCGACGAGGGGCGTCACGTTGATGC
>JBEHYP010000108.1:0-12551 GCA_048498115.1 Bacteroidota bacterium
CCGGCGGCCCTTCTGCATCGAGGGCCGGTCGGCCTGGCCACATTGTTCCAGGGCGTCAACCTTAGCTCATGTGCATTTTCTATCCATGTATACGATTGGCCGCTTTCTGTAACGATGCAGCCGAAATTATTATTGGTCAGCACATTTATCCAGGGCGCAGGCGTGGTTTGCGTGGCAGAAGTATGGATAATATATTCTTTTCCGTTCTGGGAAAAACCACCAATGCCGTTATAAAACCGGAGATTGTTTTCATTCAGCACCGGCATATTCAATACTTCATCTGTGCGGGTGGGCACAATGTAAGGGATGCTTGTTTTGAATTTGCTGCGCCTGTTCACCTGTTCTTCCAGCGAACCGAGGCCGTCTGAAATAACAACGTGTGCTACCGTTTGAAACAATATCCTGTCTTCATTGGATACCTGGTCGGCAGAACGGATGAAAATACCGCCGGGCTTGTCTTTAATATCCATTGAGGTGCCGGGCACGATAAAGCTGAGTATTTCATTTTGCAATACCTGCCTGTAGCCGCCGTGGTCATCGTTGATGATTACCAAATCTACAATCAGGCCTTTCAGCCGCCAGTATGCATGCGCCTGCAGCATTTGTTTTACCAGGTCAATATTCTCTGCATCTTCAATCATTACCAGCACAATGGGCAGGTCGCCGGAAATAGAATAGCCCCACAGGCCTGACTGGCTTAAATGATTTTTCACCAGTATGGAAGCATCGGCCCGCAATGAAGCGTTGGGAAAAATGATGGAGCCTGCCAGTTTTGAATACAATTGTGCATCAGGCTCTGCAGCATTTATCTGGCGCAGTATTACCTGGCTGTGCGTCCATGCCAGCTCTATCACACGGCTCCGCATATAAGGATCCTGGTATTTATCAATTAAATTATTGCAGCCTTCCCTGTTATCGGCAATACCGTAAATAATATCAGCGCTCGCCGATTCGCCGGGGGCAATGCTGATGGTATATTTTACTGCCACGATGGGGTCAAGCACAGCGCCATCGGTGCCTGAGAGCGGCGCATCTGTATCCATTGCCTGCGGATGATGAATGTTTCTGCCCCTGCCGATAAACCTGCCCCGGTCTGTTTCATAAGAAATATCTTTTATGGCTGCATGCTGCACTTTCATTAAATGAAACATGAACGGCGGTTTTTCATTTTCCGATCTTGGCCTTCTTGAACATACAACCGCGTTTTTTGCATCAACGATTTCAGTTTGTATAAACAATTTGCTGAAAGCAGGGTGCAGCTCATCTGCAATGGGCACTGCCAGCACCACTTCGGCATAGCTGATAATTTCAATATTCCTCGGCTTTTTTGACCGGTTGTGAAGGTGCACACGCCTTAATTCAATATCATCTTCCGGCGATACTACAATCTCCGTATGCGTTTCTATCGCATAGTCCCTTCTCCTGAATTCTGCCTTGCCCTGCGAAAAAACAGCTTCGTAATTTTCTGTTTTTTCAAGGCTGGGCTGGTGTGCATTTGACCATACTGCTTTATTATCAAGGTCACGGATAAAGCAGAAAGCGCCGGTATTGTCGCAGGTACTGTCCTCACGCCAGCGGGTAAGCGCTATATTGCGCCAGCGGCTGTAGCCACCGCCTGCATTTGTTACCATCACATTATAATTTCCGTTTGAGAGCAGTTGCACTTCCGGCACAGGCGTATCAGGTGTATTGATGATACGCATGGGTGTTTCGCTGCTGCTGATAAGGCTGGCAGCGTCAGAAATATGCACTGATGGAGAATAGAAAGTGG
The DNA here is from genome assembly GCA_048498115.1 of Bacteroidota bacterium. Taxonomy (GTDB): domain Bacteria; phylum Bacteroidota; class Bacteroidia; order Chitinophagales; family Chitinophagaceae; genus Ferruginibacter. Next base: position 1,772 of record JBEHYP010000108.1, read on the forward strand.
TGGCCCTTGGTATGCGTTCCTGCAAAAGCAGCAAGGTGGTTTTTACCTGTACATCTGCTTCAAATCTTTTTTGCATCGGCTGTCCCAGCAGTAAATAAGCGAGCGATAAAAAGCTCATCCCCTGGTGATGTGCCATATATGACTGCACCAATGCGTTTGTTTTGCGGCGGGGCAGCCGCGCTGTTGTGTAATCTATTGCTTCATAAAAACCATACTTTCCTTCAAAACCATTTTGCTTCAGCAACTGCATATTTTTACAGGCTTCTTCCGGCGCCACCATCAGCGACATTACTGTAGCATAAGGTGCAATTACAAGATCTTCTCCCAAGCCACGCTTAAAACCAAGGCCCGGTACACCAAAGGCACGGTACTGGTAATTAAGGTTAGCATCCACCATATTATATCCTGATTCGGAAATACCCCAGGGCACGCCGCGTTTTTTGCCGTAATCAATTTGTTTTTGCACCACTGCTTTGCAGGTTTGATCAAGCAATGTGTTTTCGTATGAGGGCATTACCAGCATCGGCATCAGGTATTCAAACATAGAGCCGCTCCACGAAAGCAACAGCGGCACCGTGCCTGCATTGGTTAATTGCCTGCCCAGCGCAAACCAGCTTTCCTGCGGTATTTTTCCCTGTGCAATGCCTAAAAATGCTGCCAGCCTTGCTTCAGAGGCCAGCAGGTCATAGTGGCTGTTATCTTTTCGGTGCTCATCTACGTTGTAACCTATAGACAGGAGGTTCTGCGATCTTTCATACAAAAAATCATATTCAATGGCTGCAAACTCATCACATTTCTGTTCTATTATGTCTATATCGGTAAATAGCTGCCGGATGCTGTTTTGAGAAGCGGCAACAGTATCATGGTACGCACCTGCAAGACCGGTTTCCAGTAATTTTTTATTAATGTCATACAACTCTGTAAATGTGGGGATGTTTTCCATGCCGGTGGTTGCCTGTTCAAATAAAGCATCCTCATGCAGCCACGGCAGTAAGCTTGTTAGCTGCTGCTGCAATTCAGTTAGCTGCGCCAGCATACCAGCAACCCAGGTATTGCCCTGTTTTTCATAAAGCGGTATAGCGGCAATATGTTCCTGTAATGAGTCAAGACTGCTTTTTACCTGGGAAAGATTAGCAGGTTTATTGCGGCAGATGATTTCTATTGTGCCCGCTGCCGTCCTCATTTCCTTTGATAAATTATTGCCGTCTGCTGCCAGCCTTACCGCATCAAGCAGGCCTTCAAAAAACCTTGCAGGGATTATTTTGTCATTTTTAATATCAATAATGCCCTGCTTTAAAGTAATAAGGTGGCCTGCAAAATTGCCACTGTCAACAGAAGAAATATATTTTGGGTGAAGCGGGGCAAGGGTAATGGTATCATACCAGTTATACAAATGCCCCTGGTATTTTTCCATCCTGCCGATAGTACTAACGGTATTGAGTGTACGCTTTATCAATGTGCCGGCCGTGATGTAACCAAAATCGTACGCTGCCAGGCCGGAAAGCATGGACAAGCCGATATTGGTTGGCGAAGTGCGGTGGGCGGTTTTTTCGGCCGGGCTTTCCTGGTAGTTATCCGGGGGCAGCCAGTTATCTTCTTCTCCCACGAATGTTTCAAAGAAATACCAAATTTTACGGGCCGCTTTGTACAGGAAGGCAATTTCCTGCACTTCAAGCCCTGTCTTCTTTTTAACAACAGGGAAGCTGATGGTACGGGTGATATAGGGGGAAGCAAACCATAATATCAGCAACGGCAATGCAATGGCAAACGTAACGGGATCGTACAGCAAAAGATAAACAAACAGTGCAGCAGAAAGCAGTACGGGGAACCACATACTTTTAAAGTGGCTGATGATGTCGCTGTAACTGCCGCCACCCTTTTTAAATGGATTCCATTGCAGCAATTTTCTTTTGCTAACATATACCCGCCACATAGTTTTGATGATGGCGCTGTCGCTGATATATGCTTCATACGGAAGGCAGATGAGTGTAATGATATTTCCTAAAAAATGATTGGCAGAAGTGCGGATAGAAAAAACAAGGTGTTGCTTCAGCAGTTCATCTTTGGGCTTAAAAAACAGCTGGCCCAGCAATGAAAATACAGACGGCAACACTATTATCAGGATAACCATTGGCGTCCAGAACCATGCAGCGGAAGATATCAGCCAGCCGTAGAGCAACAGCAGCAATAAGGCCACGGGCACAAGGCTCCGCCTGATATTGTCAAATATTTTCCATTTGGATAAAAGTGATACAGGGTTTTTTGACAGCCTTCCTTTTTCGTCGGGTACAAAAGGCAATATCCATGTTGCAATCTGCCAGTCGCCGCGTATCCAGCGGTGGCGGCGCTGCATGTCTGTATTATATTGCGCAGGATATTCTTCGTACAACTGCACATCTGTGAGCAGGCCTGCACGGGCATAGCTTCCTTCAAGCAGGTCATGGCTTAATATCCTGTTTTCCGGGAAACGGTGGTGCAGCGCCTGCTCCACCATTTTTATGTCATAAATGCCTTTGCCGATATATGAACCTTCCCTGAAAATATCCTGGTACACATCAGACACTGCCCTGGTGTAAGGATCCGTGCCTTCATCATTTGAATGGATCTTTGCAAAAAGCGAGCTGTCATTGCCCGGCAGGGTATTGGATACCCGGGGCTGCAGTATGCTGTACCCGTCAACCACACGCCTTTTTTTCAGTGAATATACCGGCTGGTTCAGCGGGTGCGCCATCGTGCCAATCATTTTGGCAGCAGCATCACGGGGCAATTGCGTATCCGTATCCAGCGTGATGACATATTTTATTTTGGGAAAAATAGCTTCATCTCCCACGATCAAAGAAAAATTTTCCTTTTCATTGTTCAGCAGCAGGGCATTGAGCTGGTACAATTTTCCACGCTTGCGTTCGTAGCCCATCCATAGTTTTTCTTTTGCATTCCATTTTCGCGGTCGGTGAAAGAGGAAAAAGAGATTGTTGCTGGTGCTCCCATATTGCCTGTTGAGCGCAATTATTTTTTTTTGTGCCAGCTTTATAATAGCATCATCTTCCGGCATTGTTTGCTCTTTTGCATCTTTAAAATCGGTGAGCAATGCAAAATGCAGGTGTTCGTTCCTGTTAGCAAGAAATCTTACTTCCAGTTCCTGCACCAGTTCTTCTGCGTCTTCTTTGCTGCTAATGATAGTTGGCACCACCACCAGCGTTTTACACGCTTCGGGAATGGCAGTTGAAAAATCCATCCTGGGCAGCAGGCAGGGTCTTGCCAGCAATGTGGCCAGCCAGTTCACCAGCGACAGCGCCAGCTGGCTTACTGCAATTGCGGAAAGCGCTGATACAATAGCCACCACCCATTTATTGATGCCTTCTGCATACGCTTTATTAAAGAGCGCCCACGAAAGCAACGCTGTTAAAATAAAGATAGCGCCCACATAGCCGGCAAGCGGCGCCGCATTAAATATCTTCCTGCACCTTTCGGCTGCGGAAACTTTCATCCTGGCAAACCTTTCAATTTGCTTAAGCCCTTTATCTGCCAGGTAATAGCCAATATGCTGCTTTCTTTTGTCATCATTGTTATTTTTCTTTGACAGCTCAACTGCCTTTGCAGCGATCTCCAGTTCGGAGCATTTGCTTTTTTTGGCAATGCGTTCCACCGCATGGCGGTAATGATCTCTTGTGTAAAAATCCATCAGCGGGTACACTTCATCCTGCCGCAAAATTTTTTCGATCATGCTGGTTTCTTCTACAAATTCTTTCCAGTCGTTGGTATTTAAAAAACGCAGGCTGTTGATGCTGTTGCTTACTGATAATTGATCGGCAGCCTGCTTCTGGTTTTCAATATGTACCATTTCGGCAGTGCTGTAGCCGGTATCAGCAAGCTGTTGCTCCATCCAGCTTAGCGGCAATGCCATCACCGTGCCTTTTTCCTGCAGCTTTCTTGTAAATTCTGCAATGAACGAGCTGTCCATTGGCGGCTTTGCCCTTGCCATATCGGCAATGATGAGCACCAGGTTTTTGGGATCTTTTTCGAGTGTGTCAATCAATTCATCTGCCCAAAAACTTGCATGGTTCTTACTTTCAATATCTATTGCAATTTGTATGGATATCCTTCTCAGGTTTTCAATCAATGCCAGGCGCAGCATAATGGGAATGGCCCATAGCTCACCGATTTTTAAGGTAGTTACGGTTTGATAAGCATTGATAAAATTCACCAGTGTTTTAAGGTTCACACGGCCATCTGTATGCGAAATGATCTCCACTGCTATGTTGTACACTCTCGGGAAGCCGGCATAATCGCCGCTGATAAGCTGCGGCAATCCTTTGCTGTAACCCCTCGGCAGGTGTTTTTTGCCCATGTACACCTGCTCTTCTACCAGGTAAAAATTATCAAGCAGCCATTCACCGGCAGGTACCACCCGGTTATTTTGTTTTACAGATTGCGTAAGCATGCCATGTACGTCCAGCAATACTTCTTCATTTTCAGCAAGCCGTTTCAGCAAATGTTCGGTTGGCTGTTCTTTTACAATGCTGTGGTTTTGCGCCAGCGTGATGGCATATTGTTCCAGTTGCTCGCCGGTAAACAGTTCAGAGCGGAGAGGGGCTTTCTCGCTGGCATATTCTTTTATCCGGTTAAAACCGAAGAAAGGGATGAAAATATTTTTTTTTAATGAGGCAATTGCCTGCGGCAATATTTCAAAAATGTCTTTTTGTGTTTTCTTAGCAGCCACGTTAATTCCTTTTTATTCTAAAAATTAATGTGATACAGTACGCTGGCTGCCAATACCATGCCGACAGAAATGAAGTTTTTGCAAATGTGTTTTGCTGGGAAGCGTTTGCCTTTCAAATATACAGGCCGTTGCTAAGGAATTTTTATGTGGGATAAACCAGTTAAACGTGGAATTTTATCTACAAAATTCCCCTATTATTCTTTAGTATGAATTGTAACAGAAGGATTTTCCTGCTGGAACATATTTTGCAATATCTTTTAAAAAGGTGTGTAATGGTATACAGTAATAAAGCAAAAACTGCCTGCTTAACAGTTATTTTTTATCTTATAGGATTCCAGTTGTTTTTGCAATCAGGTAATATTGCATGGTTATATGCAGGCAATATTATTTTTTGCCTGGGTGTGATTGTATTTACTTTTTATAACCGGCCGGCGCATAACAAATGGTCGTTATCAATGCTTACTGCAGGAGCGGTAAGGTTTAGCCTTGTGGCATCCTTACTGGCACTTGGCGGTTGCGCATTGTTGTGCCTGTTTAATTACGCATTCTTTCCCGGGCAAAATATTGGATCGTTTAACCTGTTAAAAGGCCAGGTGCCGGTATACAGCGGCATCAAGACTATCCGGGATTTTTTCATGCTCATTTTCACCAATTCATTTCCTGTAAATCTGGTAGGGGGTAGCCTGGCGGCATTTTTTACTATCGGGGCAATAAATGAAAAAAATTACCTGGCCCGGTCCGGGGCTTTGTCTTCCGTTGACATATAAAAAGCATTAAAGTTTTTCCTATGAAATTCTTTAATATACACAGGTGACAGCTTCTAAAAAAGCTGTCACCTGTATCACATTACCGGGCAAATTTTTCGTGACTACATGTTATAACTGCTTTTCCTGTTTAAATGGAAACCGGCCGGAACAATATAGTAAACTTCTTTATTGGCGAAATGTGTTTTATCGGGATAAGTCAATAAGATACCATTTGCGTAAAATCATTATCTTTAGGGCACCTTAAGCCAGAATTCATGAAAAAGCTGCTGCTGCTGATTCTTTCTGCAATCTTTTTTCAAATTGCATTTTCACAAACTTATACATTTACCGGTAATGGTTACTGGGCAGTTGCTTCCAACTGGAGCAATAATGCCACTCCGCCCGCAGTGCTGCCGGCCGGCGATACTGTTATTATCAGCCCGGCGGCGGGGGATAGTTGTGTGTTAGATGTTGCACAGCGGATTTCGCAGGGGGCGATCTTTATTGTATCTCCGGGGGCAAGCTTTATTATTCATAGCACATTAAATATTTCTGATGGTAAGCCGTTGGTGATCACAACACCCGCCGCCTGGGCATCAGGTTGCCAGGCCCAATTAGGGGGGAATGTTATAGATAGTGGAAGCGCTCCTGTCACTTCAAGGGGTGTAATGTGGAGTACAACTCCTGATTCAGTTACTATTGACCAGTTGATTACAAACGGTACGGGTATTGGTGCATTTTCAAGCACATTGGTTAACTTATTTTCATCAACTACTTATTATGCAAGGGCGTTTGCAACCAATGCACTGGGCACTACTTATGGTAATGAAATTAGTTTTACTACTTCACAGCCTTACTACATTGTTAATACATATCCTCCATCTTCAATAACAACAAATTCAGCCTGGTCGGGTGCGGTGATAGACAACACCGGGCAGGTATGCCCTAATAATATACTTGCTGAAGGAGTAGTTTGGGATACCGTACCTACTCCTACAATTGACCTTCCAACCAAAACAAATGATGGGTCAGGACGGATTTCTTATAACAGTATCTTGTCAAATCTCCAGCCGGGCACAACATATTATGTGAGGGCGTATGCAATAATTAACGGTATAGGGCCTGTGTATGGTTATGAGGCAACTTTTACTACTCTTGGAGCCCCTATTGTAACTACAGATACTATAAGCAACATAACACTTACTTCTGCAACTTCAGGAGGTAGTATTATATCCAGCGGCAACAGTTCCGTTATTGCTACCGGCCTGGTATGGGATACGCTGCCTAATCCAAGAATTGCACTTTCAACCAAAACAGTTAACGGGGTAATAACTACCACTTTCATCAATGATATATCCAACCTGCAACCGGCGAGAAGATATTATGTACGGGCTTATGCTACCAATAATACAGGAACAGGCTACGGTAATGAAAGAAGTTTTACAACATTATCGTTTTCACCCCCTATCGTATTGACTAATCCGGTAACTGATATAACAGATACTTACGCTATTTCGGGAGGAATTATTACATCCAATGGAGGAAGTACAGTTACAGCAAGCGGGTTGGTTTGGGATACACTTCCAAGCCCAGCAGTCACACTTTCAACGAAAACAGTGAACGAAATACTAACCGACACTTTTCATAATACTATCACCGGACTGCAACCGAATAAAACCTATTATATAAGAGCTTATGGAACAAATAGTATGGGCACGGGCTATGGCAACGAAAGAAGTTTTATAACACCAATTGCAGACAGCACTTTTACAGACCCAAGGGATGGACAGATTTATACTTTTAAGCACATAGGTACACAGGTGTGGATGACGCAAAACCTTAATTACGTTACAGCTTCCGGCTCATGGTGCTACGGTAATAATACGAGCAATTGCGGTACTTACGGCCGCATGTATAATTGGAATACTGCACTTGCCGTGGCACCACCCGGCTGGCACCTTCCTTCAGATGCCGAATGGCAAACCTTAATTAATTATCTTGGCGGAGATGCTGTAGCAGGAGGGGTTATGAAATCAACTTCGTCTTTATGGCAATCGCCCAATACAGGTGCAACCAACAGTAGTGGTTTTGCAGGGCTTCCTGGTGGCAGCCGTTATATCAATGGCGCATTTATGGGTGATATTGGCGCTGCTGGTTATTGGTGGAGTTCCACAGCAGCAAATTCAGAAGACTCCTGGCCCTGTAGCCTCTACTACAGTGACACTGCCGTACATCGGCCTCCTTTTGAAAAGACAATGGGTTTTTCCGTTCGCTGTATCAGGGATTAATGAATTTGGAATTATCCTTCATTACCACCTGTATCGTCTCCGGTGTTTTCTGGCTCAGCACCTGTTGCTTTCCTTCTGTAAGCTGCTGCATAATGGCATCGTTGTAATGGCGTATAGTCAGCAGCGTTAGTCCTTTTTCCGTTTGTACATCAAACTGTTCACTGGCGGCAAGGGCTAATTTTTCAATCCGTTCCGGCCTGTCGTCAAGGCAGCACAATACGCTGATGGCGCCGCTCTGCATCAGGTTGGGACGTATTTTTACAGAAGCAAATAATTCGTACAGGCGGCCCACGCCTTTTTCGCCGATAAAAGAAAAATCTTTGGAATGCAGTTGCAGCATCACCTGCTGTTGCTTTACCACAATAATCGGTGGCAGGTTGTGCACCGGGTGGTTGCTGATAATAGTGCCTTTCAGCGCCGGGTTCAAAAAACATTTTACCTGCAGGGGAATACCTTTGTTTTGCAGCGGCTTGATGGTTTTGGGGTGTATCACCTGTGCGCCGTAGTAAGCCATTTCAATCACTTCAGTATAGCTTAATTCACTTATAAAAACTGCATCGCTGAATTTTTTCGGATCGGCATTCATCACGCCTTCCACATCCTTCCAAATCGTCTGGCTTTCTGCATCCAGCATATTGGCAAAAATGGCGGCGGTGTAGTCGCTGCCTTCCCTGCCTAAAGTGGTGCTTTCATTTTCATCCGTAGCACCGATAAAACCCTGTGTAATGATAATATCACTTTCATTCAGCAAAGGCAATACTTCCTCCGTCACTTTTTGTTGTGTATATTCCCAGTTAATACCGGCATCACGGAAATTATCATCTGTTCTCACAATGTCCCGTACATCCATCCATTTATTAGCAATGCCAATGTGGTTAAAGTAATGGCTTACGATCACCGTACTCAGCAATTCGCCGATGCATACTATCTGGTCGTAGTAATAATCGTATTCCCTCACAGGCTTGTCGTGCAGTAACCATTCCACTTCGGTAAACAGGTCGGTAAATTGCGGGATAGTGCTGCCTGTTAGTTGTGTTGCCACATCAGCATGCTCTTTCTTGAGTTCATTAAACAGCGCCAATGCCTGTTCTTTATGGCCTGCATAAAATTCTTCGGCTACTTTTTCCAGGGCATTGGTCACTTTGCCCATGGCAGAAATGATGATAAGTAACTTTTCCCCTTTGAACGACTGAATAATTTTTGATACATTTTCAATTCTCTCTGTGCTATTGATGCTGGCGCCGCCAAACTTAAAGACTTTCATAAAAAAACCGTCTAATGTGTTGATTTGGTAATAAGCTGATTTTAGTAGTGAACTGTTTTCAATTCAAATATTACAAATATAATGTGTTGATCCGGTAATAGGCTGATTTGGCGATATGCTGGCTCAGGCCTTGCACTTTATCCTTGTAATTAAAGAATCGCCGGCATCTCCAAACCAATACATTCATCACATCCGCTAATTGACTATTTTTGGCCCGCGATTGCAAAAATTTTTGACACTATGAGTTTAGTTAACCGGCGGGTACAAACGCTTGATGAATTTACCATTCAGCAGATGAGGGACTTTCCCCATGCCACAGGGGAATTATCAGGATTGCTGAGGGATATCGGCCTTGCGGCCAAACGGGTAAATGTAGAAGTGAACAAAGCAGGACTGGTAGATATTTTAGGAGAATATGGCACAGTGAATGTGCAGGGAGAGGAAGTGAAGAAATTAGATGTGTATGCCAATGAACAGTTGATGGGTGTGCTGCGGCACGGCATCAGTTGTGCCGGTATCGGCAGCGAAGAGCTGGATGATGTGGTGGTGTTTGATGATGAAGTGAGCAACAACAGTAAATATGTTTGCCTGTTTGACCCCCTGGATGGAAGCGCTAATATTGATGTGAATGTTTCAATCGGTACTATTTTCAGCGTTTACCGCCGCATATCCAGGGCAGGTGCTGTTGCCGCCAGGGAAGATTTTTTACAGCCCGGCATTAAGCAGGTGGCGGCAGGGTATGTGATCTATGGCTCATCCACCATTTTGGTGTATGCTACACGAAGGGGCGTAAACGGTTTTACGTTAGATCCTTCTATCGGTGAATTTACATTGAGCCATCCCAACATTAAATGCCCTTCTGCAGGAAAAATATACTCTGTGAACCATGGTAACTTTTTGAGGTATGAAGAGGGGGTAAGGAAATATATTAATGTGTGCCAGTCAAAAGATAAGGCTAACGGCGGCCCTTATACGCAGCGGTACATCGGCAGCATGGTAAGCGATGTGCACAGGAACTTATTAAAAGGCGGCATTTTTATGTACCCCGCAACTGTTGACAAGCCCGTCGGTAAGCTAAGGCTGATGTATGAATGCAATCCCTTTGCCTTTATCGTGGAGGTGGCAGGCGGACTGGCGACAGACGGCAGGCAGCGGATACTGGAAATACAGCCCACGCATATCCACCAGCGTACGCCGTTTTTTGTGGGGAGTAAAGAAATGATGGAGGAATTGCAAACATACTACCCGGGTTAGCAATGAATGTTATTATGTTAACTGCGGGCCTGCAAAGAAAACCTTTGCGTACTTTGCGTTTCCTTATGGCTTTTATGGTTAATTAAGCCCGGACAAAAAAACTATAATGCAAAAGACGATCATCTCTGTAAAAGAATTAAGAAAAACCTACGGCACGTTTGAAGCAGTAAAAGGTATTTCATTTGATGTGCATGAAGGTGAAATATTTGGCTTGCTCGGTCCCAATGGTGCCGGCAAATCCACCACGCTTGAAATTATAGAAACACTGCGGGATAAAACCAGCGGTAAAGTGATAGTGGATGGCCTTGACCTCGACAGTCATACCGATGAAATAAAGAAAATTATCGGCGTGCAGTTGCAAACTTCAGGTTATTATCCCGGCCTTAACCTGGTGGAGCTGGTGGATCTGTTTTCGGGTTTATACAACCACACAGTTGATACCAGGCAGTTGCTGCAGCTGGTAAACCTTGAAGAAAAAGCCAAAAGCAAATACAAGGAGCTGAGCGGC
>JBEHYP010000109.1:0-12511 GCA_048498115.1 Bacteroidota bacterium
TGGGTTGTGCTCTCCCCCCCCCACCCCCCCCCCCGCCCCGGAAATCAAAGAAAGAAGTGAAAATGTAATGGTGGTTGACCTTGTGCGGAACGACCTGAGCCGGGTATGTACCAACGGAACCGTAAAAGTGGAAGAACTGTTTGGCATTTATAGTTTTCCGCAGGTGCACCAGATGATAAGCACTGTGGCAGGCGAAGTGGATGCTTCTGTACATTGGACAGATATCATTAAAGCCACTTTTCCTATGGGCTCTATGACAGGGGCGCCCAAGAAAAAAGTAATGGAATTGATTGAACAACATGAACAAACAAAAAGAGGATTATTTTCAGGCGCCATTGGTTATATAATGCCCAACGGGAATTTTGATTTCAATGTGGTGATAAGAAGCATTTTGTACAATGCAGCTGCAGGTTATGTATCGTACCAGGCAGGCGGCGCCATCACTTTCAGCAGCAGGGCAGCAGATGAATATGATGAATGCCTTTTAAAAGCTTCTGCTATTAAAGAAATACTGGAGTAATATATTTTGTGTAAATAAAAAAGCAGTGTAAGCGCCGGATTGACCACTACACACTGCTCTTTATTTTTTTATCAAAGGTCTTGTGGTTTATGGTTCAGGGTAAAAATCCAGGTTGAATATTGGTAAATATACCGGCATCATTATACCCGGCAATAAAACCCCTACTTTAAACTGAAAGAATGGTTTTTCTAAATGGTCGGTTATTGAACTTTAAAGCGGGATGTGCAAATGTGGCTATTTGCAATCGGATAAAAAATAGAACTGGAAATAAATTTAAAGTAGAATTTAAACTACTTTCATGTCATTGTTTGTACTACAAAATGATTTTGAGAGGACTATTTTGCTCTTACAGACATTAGAGCAGGTTGTTTTCTATAGCATAAAGGGTAAGGTTAGCGTTTGTTTTCATATTCATCTTTGCCATTATCCTGGAGCGGTAAGTGCTTACCGTAGTAACGCTTAATGAAAGGCTTTCGGCTATTTCAGAAACCGATTTGCCGGCGGCAATCATTTTAAATACATTAAACTCCCTGTCGCTTAGTATTTCATGCAATTTTTTTTCCGTGCCCTGGTTAAAAGTATCAGCAATTTTTTCTGCAATGGACATGGTGATATATTTTTTCCCCTGCAATACCCTTTTCACTGCATTCACCAGCTCATCAGGCGCTGTATCTTTACTTAAATAGCCTGCTGCGCCTGCTTTTAATACCCTGACAGCATATTGCTCTTCGGGATGAATGCTCAATATCAGCACCGGCAATGCAGGTTGGTTTTGCCGGATATATTGCAGGGCATCAAGCCCGCTTTTGCCGGGCATGGTAAGGTCTGATATCACCACATCCCATTTTTCTTTGATCACCTTTTTTATCAACTCCTCTGCATCGGCCACATCCTCTATATGGGCATCGGTAAATTCTTCGGCCAGTATCTGCCGCAGCCCTTTTCTTACTACTGTATGATCATCGGCAATTAATATTCTTATCATAGGTTATACTGGTTCATTATTAAACAAGTTTAACGGTATTGTTACCGATACCGTTGTGCCCCTGCCCGGCTCACTTTTTATTTCATATTTGCCGCCCATTTCCATTGTCCTTTCTTTCATACCGAATATGCCGAGGGTTTTTTTGCCTTCAACATTTTTAAATGCAAAACCTTTGCCGTCATCGGTGATAGTAAGCACGAGGTTGCCTTTGTCAAATTTCAGCGAAGAAACAATTTTTTTGGCATCCGCATGCCTTGCCACATTGGTAAGCGATTCCTGGTAGATCCTGAACAACCCTGTTTTAAACCTCGAAGGGATTTCCCTGTTCCCGGTCTGGTTGATGAATTCCGTATTGACGCCGGACCTTTTGGTAAATTCATTGCTTTGCCATTCCATTGCCGCCAGCAGGCCAAGGTCGTCCAGCATGCTGGGGCGGAGGTCCATTGAAATTTTTCTTACCGATTTGATGGTGTCTTCTATCAGCTCTATTGTTGCGTTGAATTTTTCCCTGATGTCCGGTTCTTCGCTTGTAACCTTTTTATTCAGCCATGAGATGTACATTTTTAAGCCCGTGAGCTGCTGCCCCAGTTCATCATGTATTTCCCTTGCCATATTTGTTCTTTCCTCTTCCCGCACTTCCTGCAAATGCGCTACCAGTTGTTTGATCTCCTTATAAGAATTTTCCAGTTTTTCTTCTGCACGGATGATGCTGGTAATATCCTGCCCGGTGCCTTTAAGACCAGTCACTTCCCCTTTTTCATCCAGCATTACTTCCCCTATGCCGAGTATATACTTCACCGCATTGTCATCCATTAAAATCCGGTGCTGGTAAGTATATCCTTTTTTGGTTTTAATGGTTTGCTCCAGCAGCTTATCAAGCCTGGGCAGGTCTTCAGGATGTATCTTTTTCCTGTATGCCTCATATAAGTCAGAGGAAGGAATATTGCTGAACTCGTATATGCGGTACAGTTCCTTTGTCCATTTAAGCTCCCTGGTGGCAAAGCTGAATTCCCAGCTGCCTATTTTAGCAAGGCTTTGCGCCATATTCAGGTTGGCTTCGCTTGTTTTTAACTCTTCCTCTGCTTTTTTCCTGTCTGTAATATCCACGAACGTCACCACTACCTGCTTCAGTTGCATGGCATCGTCAAACTCGGGAAAGGCATTTACCAATACCCATATCCGGCTATTGGTGATGGCATTGTCAATCCCGGCAATCATATTGTTCAATGGCCGCTTTGTTCTTATTACCTGTTTTACCGGGTATTCGTCCAGCTCCAGCTTTTTACCATCGGCGGATACAAAATTCCAGCCATCAGCAGAAGATTTTTTTGCTTCCATCTCTTCCGGTGTTAAACCAAGCAGCCGGCATGCTTCCTGGTTATAAAGAAAAATTTTTCCATTGGGCTTATGCACTACCAGGCCTGCATGGATAAATTCGATCAGATGCCGGTAGCGTTCTTCGCTTTCTTTAAGGGCAGTCTCTGCATTTTTTTTGAAAGTAATGTCTTTGAAAAAAACGGAAAGTCCGTCAGGTGAGGGGTAAATATCATTCTCAAACCATTTATCCAGCGGCGCATAATAATTTTCAAGAAAAATATATTGCTGCGTGGTAAATGAACGTTCGCAGGCCTGGTTAAAGGCGCTGCTGGTGGTATCAGTAAAATCGGTAAAAATATTTTTGCCCACCATTTGCCCGATAGAGTGCCCCAGCATGTCGCCGGCTTTCTGGTTCACAAAAGTGAAAGTGAAACGGTTGTCTAATGCCAAAAAGCCATCAGTGATGCGCTCAAGTATATTGATGGTCTCTGCCGTTTGCAGCTTTACCTGCTTTGATAATTCACGGCTGAACTCCCGGTGGCTGTCTTCCAGCTTTTTTCTTTCACTGATATCCCTGTGAACGGCCACATAGCCCATCAGTTCACCATTATTGTCCAGCATAGTGCTGACAGATGCCAGCACAAAAATTTTTTCTTTGTTCTTTTTTATTACCTCGTATTCATCTTTATAAGAACCGGAGGCATGCAGTGTGGCAAGTGTTTTTATTTTCCTGTCTTCATCATAAATAATGGTGAACAGCCGGCTGATGTGGCTGTTCACCGCTTCTTTTCCAGGAATGCCGTAGAGCTCTTCTGCATACCGGTTCCATGTTTTTATATTGAAATCTTTATCTAAAGTAAAAACTACATCCGGTATGGTATTGATGAGTGATGCCTGGAGGCGCAGCTGCTCATCCATTTTATTTTCTTTCTTAAAATCAAAATAAATGAACAGCAGGAAAGCAGAAAGCAACGCGAAGAAGGCTGATGACAATACAAAAAAACGGTAGCTTGTTTGCTGGGCCGTGCCCTCAAGGTAATTATTGGCTTTATTAATGGTGGCCTGGTCTGCTGATTTCAGGTCTTGCAGGGCCTGCCGGAGCTTGTCACTTATCTGGTTGGAAACACCGCTTCTTATCTTGTTCACCACGGCGTCAATACCCAAAGTATTATATACTGCCACGGTATTTCTTGAATCACTTACCCGGTCCTTTACCAGGCGGATAAGAACGCTTATTTCTTTTTTTCTTTGCGGGTTTTTCTCTGCTGCCTGCAGCAACGTTACTGTGTCTTTTTCCAAACGGAGCAGGGCTTCTGCATGCGCCGCAGTAAAACTGTCCCTGGATGTAAAGATGTAACCCCTTTGTGCATCGGCCAGCTCCTGTATGTCGTCAGTAAGCTTTTGGGTTAATGTTAAAAAGAACAGCGCCCGGGTGGTTTCGTGGTTTTGTGCCTGTACCTGCCGGATATTTTTGTAAGTGACCACAACAAAAAAGCCGGTAACTGCCAGTGCAGCGATAAAAAGCGCTGCTGTTAACCATCTTGTTGGGCTTTGCTTCATTATTTTAATTGGTAAACGGAATATAAATATAAAAAATAAAACGACAGTATTTTACTGTTTAAGCCCGGGGTTTGGGCACCGCCGCCTGTGCTTAGCTGAACAGGGAATTTTCACCGCCTCTTGTTTGTATTTTTCCAAGATGGTCATAGGCTTTTGCAGTAGCTTCCCTGCCCCTGGCAGTGCGTTGTATAAAGCCTTCCTGTATCAAGAATGGTTCATACACTTCTTCCAGTGTGCCGGGCTCTTCACCTACGGCAGTGGCAATGGTGCTGATGCCCACGGGTCCGCCTTTAAACTTATCAATGATTACATTCAGTATCCTGTTATCCATATCATCCAGTCCATGTTCATCCACATTTAATGCCTTGAGCGCATGCTGGGTGATGCCGATATCAATCTGCCCATCGTTCAGCACCTGTGCAAAATCCCTCACCCTTCTTAATAAACCATTGGCAATACGCGGTGTGCCGCGGCTGCGCCTTGCGATTTCATCTGCAGCATCGTTTTTAATTTTTGTGCTGAGTATGCCGGCGCTGCGTAAAACAATTTTTTGCAGCGTGGCCGCATTATAATACTCCAGCCTCGACTTGATGCCAAATCTTGAGAGCAATGGCGCTGTGAGCAAGCCGCTCCTTGTGGTGGCGCCAATCAATGTAAATGGATTAAGGTTTATCTGTACGCTCCTTGCATTGGGGCCGCTGTCTATCATTATATCAATGCGGTAATCTTCCATGGCGGCATATAAATATTCTTCCACCACGTTGCTCAGGCGGTGTATTTCGTCAATGAACAACACATCGTTCGGCTCTAAATTAGTGAGCAGGCCGGCCAGGTCGCCGGGCTTTTCAATTACGGGGCCGCTGGTTTCTTTGATGTGTACGCCCAGTTCATTAGCCACAATTCTTGACAGGGTTGTTTTGCCCAGTCCCGGCGGGCCATGGAATAAAATATGGTCCAATGCCTCGCCACGTATTTTGGCGGCCTTGATGAATATGCGGAGGTTTTCAATTATTTGCGGCTGCCCGGAAAAATCATTCATCTCCCCCGGGCGGATATTGTTTTCAAATTCCTTTTCGGCGGCGCTCAGCAGGGAAGCATCTTTATTGAGGTTGGGATTTGCCATGCTGTAAAAATAGAGAATAAAGCGATGGGAATGGGAAGGGAATTATTTCGGTTCGTGGGGACATAAACCGTGGCGGAGGGTGATTGCCGATGTTGGTCAATAAGACCAACATCGGCAAAGGGTTAATGGTAATATACTTCACAGTTCGGTAATGCTTTCTTAATTCGATTAATTTCAACCGAGTCTATATTATTGCCAACAAGCCCAATGAATTTTAGGTTGATCAGATTTCCGATATTTTCAGGCAGCTTACTTAAGCCGCAACCGTATAATAAGAGATGATCTAGACTTTTCAAAGAAGTAAGATTGTCAATGTTGGACATATAGCTATCTGTTAAATCTAGATATCTAAGCTTTTTTAATTTTGATATTTCAATAGGAAATGTATTAAAAGATACAAGTGTCAAACCTAATGTGTCTAACTCTATAAGATTTCCAATTTCGGGTGGAATGTTGTTAATCATCCAACACTTGATTCCATCATTCGGCTTGTTATCATCATGCAATCCTAAATCGCAATCTTTGCCAGAAATCCAAAGCTGTTTGAGATGTGTCATTAAAAAAACACTATCCGGAATGTGATTGCTTTTTAAAATGTCTGTATTTGAAATATAAACGGTATCAGGGTATGCTTTTTTAGTTGATAAATTATTCTGTTTGTTTGTCATGCGGCCAAACGTTATGAAACAAAATAGAAGTACTATAAATTTAAACATCGTCATGTAGCATGGGATATAACTCGTAAATATACACCCTCTTCCATATTTTTATTTAACCATCAAGCGTTTTTATGCAAACATTCAGCGATAACTCACCTAATAAAAAAACCTCCCATAAAGAGAGGTTTCTATAACAGTATTTTTAAAAAATTATTTTGCTTTTACATTCACAGCTACCCTGCGGTTCTGTGCCCTGCCTTCTGCGGTGGCATTATCACCAATGGGGTGTTCGGGGCCATAGCCTTTAGCGCCGGTAAAAGCAGTGGTGGATACTCCCTGTTTTATAAAGGCTGCCAATACAGCTTCGGCCCTTTTTTGAGAGAGCGCTATGTTTTTAGCAGCATCACCGGTATTGTCGGTATAGCCGCCTACTTTAAACTGTGCAGTGGGAAAAGCTTTTGCAATAGCTGCGATATTTTTTACCTGCACCAGAGAAGAGGAATCAATAACGGCGCCGCCGGTCTTAAATTTTACATTGGTAAATTCAAACCAGTTGCCTTTTACCGTGTCAAGCGTTGCATTTTTATCGCTTAAGAACTGGTACAATTTATTTTCAGTCGAGTATTCGCCCACTTCTAATTTGCCGCCATTGTCAGGCAGTTCGATGCTTACCAATTTGCCAAGTTCGTATACAAAATCGCCGGTAGCAGTATCTACTTTACCTGCAATAGCGGAAGCAGCGGCAGTTGTTTCATGTGCTGGCTCTCCTGTTGTGGCGGCTGTTGCATGTTCTTCTCCATGTTCGGAGGTGGCTGTATGGTCGGCCAATGGTTTGCCGCAGGTGTACCATATCAGCGCTGCCAGCAGGCCCAATGCCAATACTATAATTAAGCGGCTGATGCCACCGATGGTTCTCCAGTTGCTTTCTTCGTGATGTGAGCTCGACATAATGTTAGTTTTTATTTATAATGGCTTAATTGAGGCGCCAAAAATAGTATAAAGAAATTAACGTTGGAACTCCCGGGCTTTTTTACTTGTAAAAAATATTCCCGGTATAAAACATTGCCAATCCTGAACTTTTATGCAGCAGTGCCACAACAAAAAGCAGCGTAGTGCTTAATTTTGCCGGAGTTTTACAAAAACAGTCCTTTTGAAAATGAAAAAAATATTGCTGGTGCTTTTATTGGCGGGTGCTTACTGCATGTCCCGGGCGCAGGTAACTGACAGCTTGCCGGCTTTGCGACCACACCCTGCAGATACCATACTAAGAATAAAAAACCTTGATCCTTACATTACACTGCATGTTGATTCCACGCTCTCCTATAAGCTGGAAATAAACAAAACCCAGGAAAAATATTACTGGTTCCTGAAAAATTCACCTGTTGGCCTCAGGATAAACAAGGACAATGGCCTGCTTACGTTTAAAGCAGAGAAATCTTATTTCTTATCCGGGCGGTTAAAATATGATAATGAATACAAAGTATTGCTGGGGGTGCAAAACCTGAATGATCCTTCCGAAAGGGTGGATACATCATTTACCTTACTGTTTTACAGTACAGAGATCATCCCTTCCAAAATAAAGCCCACTGTTACCAGCCTGCTCACGGTAGACGAGGGCGATACCATCAGCTTCAGGATATTGTGTGATGAAGGCAGCTTCCCGGTGGAAGATATAAGCTATGTAAGCAATTATGCCATCCGTTCGGCCAGCCCGGTTAAATCCTGCGGGGATGATTTTACATGGGTGGTGCCTTTTGATTTTGTGAAGGAAACCGATAAGGATAAAACAAAAAAAGTGGAATTGAGTTTTATCGGTTCCACCAGGTTCCAGGCAAGGGATACCGCCAATATAGAGATCGTTGTGAGGGATAATATTAATTACCCGCAGCAACTGCAGGACTTTGCAGCGCTGGAGCAGGAAATATCAAAGTATATAACGCAGCTAAAAAGCAGCTTCAGGATCGTAGATAAAAAATTAAAAAAGGTAAAGAACAGCAGGACTACTTTTGACCTTGCCTCTGCCACTACAGCGCTGGGCGGTACGGTCTTTTCCTCTATGGATGGCGAAAGCGAAAAAAATGCCGGGAAAATATTGCCGAGCGTGGGCGTGGCACTGGTACCGGTAAAAGAAGCGGTATCGCCCAATAATGGTTACGAACAGAATACGGCAACGCTTATACGAAGCAGCATTAAGCGGCTGGAGTATTTATTGTTTGAAAACAGGCTGGTGGGTGAAAGGGACCCGGACATACTGAACAAGTCGAGAAAATTAAAAGAAGAATTAAGGCAAACCCAGGTGCAGCTGATAGATATACCGCTTGCTGAAGAAAACCCGGACGAAAAAGAAGTGGATGATTATTTCAACAATCCCAAGGTGAATAAAAAATACAAGCTCAAGAAAAACTAAACAGGTACTGATACAAAAGACCCGGATGAATTATCATCCGGGTCTTTTATAACTGGATTGTTTGTAATACAATACCGGTCTGACTTGCGGTGCCGGCCGGTGTTACGGCCTCACACTTACTGATACATGCCTGTCTTTCACCCTGTCGCTCTCGGGCGCATCGGCAGCATATTTTGCAAAGTCAGAACCATAGCCTTCTGCACCGGTGATTTGCGTGCCCAGGCCGGCTTTGCTGATGGCATCTTTTACTGCATTGGCCCTTGCAGCAGACAATTTTTTGTTGGCATCTTCATTACCTGTTTTATCCGTATAGCCGCCAATCTTTAATTTAACAGCTGGGTAGGCTCTTAAGATAGCAATGATATTGTCAAGCTGCCTTTTGCTTTCTGCGGTAATGGTGGCTTTGCCTGTTTCAAAGTTCAGGTCGTCAAAATCAAACCAAAGTTTTTTCAGCGAATCTTCACCCAGCGCCTTATAATCAGTGCCGAGGAAGGTAACTAATTTATCTTCGATGCCGCCTTTGTAAGCGTCAATTTCAACGCCGTTGGCCAGTTTCACTTTAAATGTTTCCCTTGCTGCAGGTGCAGTGGTGGTAACAGTGGTGTCCATTGTTGCGGTAGTGTTAGTTACAGTGGTATCTGTTACGGACACTGTATCCTCATGCTTGCCGCAGCCTTTTCCAAGCAGGTAATAAGCACCTATTGCCAGCAATGCCAGTAGCAGTAATGGCCACAGCCATCCCATCCCTCCTTTCTTTTCTTCCACTTCCCTGGTAACGGTAGCAGCGGTGCTTTTAACATAATCACCTGCTCCGCTCAATATGCTGTTGAGGTTGAGGCCGGGCGGTGTGGCTGCAGCCACAGCATTTTTCTGGCTGCTGAGCAATGAAGCAAGCCCTCCGGCGCTTAAATTATTGCTGGAAGCATGCCTGCCCAGGAGGCCAAGAATAGCAGGTGCCGCCAGGCTTAATAAAGAAGTGGCTGATGAAGACTTAATACCGGAGAAGCCCGAAATAAGGCTGCTGATAGTATCGCCTTTATTGCCAAATAAGCTGCTGAGCAGCCCGGTGCCTGTGTTTAACAGGCTGCTGCCACCGCCGCTGAATACACTGCCGAGGTTATCCAGCAGCCCGGAGCGGTATTGCTCACCGGCAAGCTGTGCCACTTTGTTGGCACCATCGTGGGTGTCTGCTTTGTTGATGAGGCCGGATAAAACCGTTGGCACAATGCCGCCAATGGCTTTACTTACACCGTTTTCGCTTTCGCCTAAAAATGAACTTGCTTTGCCAATGAGATCATTTGTAAACAGCCCTTTGGCTGCATCTACTAAATTGAATGACATGGTACGTTAAAAATTTTTTTGTTAAAAAATAGGGATTGTGATGAGTAGGATAGAGGAGAATTGATCAACAAGATATAAAAAATATTTACAAATGCAAATATTTTATAATTGCCTCATTAATTTAATATTAACACCTCTTACAACAGGATTATACCATTAATAAAAACAATCCATGCCGGGGGAATGTATATTGTAATTTCGCTTTGTGATGTTAAAGAAACTATCAAGATACTGGATGTGCCAGCTGGGCGGATGGGGCGCTAATTTCGCCATTTCGGTTTTTTTTTACTTAACGCTTGCTGTACGGAAGATTGACAATTTTTTTCTTCTTATCACTCTCAGCGTTCTCACCGGGCTGCTGGTATCGCATTTAATGAGGATGGTGATCAAAGAATACCGGCTGCTGGAAAAACCGCTGCAGAGCCAGATAAGCTCCTTTATAATTGTCACCATCATTTTCGCTGTTATATATGCCAGCGCAGATGTGGCATTGGCAAAGCTGCTCAGCCTTAAAGAAACAGACAATCCCAAGATTTCCCTGCTGAATGAGCTGACAAGGAACGCCATCAACAGTTTTTTCCTGCTGCTGATATGGAACCTGATCTATTACACTTATCATTACGTGGAGCGTAACCGCACGCAGGAGCTGAGCACGCTTAAATTGCAGTCAATGGTGAAAGAACTGGAGCTTAAAACCATTAAGTCGCACATCAATCCGCATTTTATTTTTAATGCGCTCAACAGCATCCGGGCGCTGGTGGATGAAAACCCTGAAAGGGCAAGAACAGCGATAACGGAGCTTAGCAATATTTTGCGCAGCAGCATGCAGGCTGAAAAATTAGAGACCGTACCTTTGGAAAAAGAGCTGAATATTGTAAAAGATTACCTGGCGCTGGAAAAAATGCGGTTTGAAGAAAGGCTGATCATTGAAATGAAAATAGATGAAGATACGCTTAGCCAGCCGGTACCACCCATGATGCTGCAAACCCTGGTGGAAAACGCCATTAAGCATGGCATCAGTAAAAAAATAAACGGCGGCATGGTAAGGATTGTATCTGATTATGTGGGCGGCAACCATGAAATACTGGTGCAAAATTCGGGGCAACTGAACGGGCATGTAAACGGCGATGGCTTTGGTATCCGCAGCACACAGGACAGGCTGAACCTGCTGTACCAGGGCAAAGCTACTTTTGAAATAAAAAACCTTACACCGGAAATTGTGGAGTCAAGGATCATTATGCCGGTGCACAATTAAATTGATGCATGGCTGTGTTGTTAAATTGTTGGGAGGGATTTATAGCTAAAAGAACCAGCCAGCAATCAGCCATTTGACCATTTTTTAAATAAACTAACAGTTATGTACAGGGCCATTATTATTGATGATGAGCGTTTGGCGAGGAATGAGCTGAAAAAATTATTGCAGGACTTTCCGCAGGTAGAAGTAATAGACGAAGCCGCCAATGCTTCGGAAGGGATCGAAAAGATTGATGCTTTAAACCCCGACCTGGTATTTTTGGATATACAAATGCCCGGTAAAACCGGCTTTGATATGCTGCAGGAGCTGGAGAAAGCGCCGCACGTGATTTTTACCACGGCCTACGATGAATATGCGATAAAGGCATTTGAAGTGAATGCGCTGGATTACCTGATGAAACCTGTTGAGCCTAAAAGGCTGGCCGATGCCCTGCAAAAGCTGCAGCAGGCAGAGGAAAAAGAAATAGCACAGCAGGCAGGCTTGAGAGGAATATTGTCAGAAAACGACCAGGTATTTGTAAAAGACGGTGAGCGCTGCTGGTTTGTAAAGCTGAGCGATGTAAGGCTGTTTGAAAGTGTGGGCAATTATGCAAAAGTATTTTTCGGCACCAACAAGCCTTTGATATTAAAATCACTGAATGCACTGGAAGAACGGCTGGATGAAAAAACATTTTTCCGTGCCAACAGGAAGCATATTGTAAACATGCGGATGATTGATAAAATAGAACCTTATTTTAATGGTGGCCTGTTGCTTGAGCTGCACGGCGGTGAAAAAATAGAAGTGAGCCGCAGGCAGGCGGTTAAATTTAAAGAGATGATGAGTTTATAAATTCTGTTTCTGGTTTCTCGTTCATTGTTTTTCGTTTCTCGTTGGGTAATTTCGGTTTGTCAGCACTTACTTTTTCAGATAAAGTTTGATTTTTAGAGAACGAGAAACGACCAACGAATAACAAGAAACGAGAAACATTCTTTTTTCTTTGTACCTTGGCTTGCACACTAAACGATTGAACTTATATGGCATTGCAGCCCTGGCGCACAGGTACAGTTATCAAAATTGAAAATGAAACTGCTGATACAAGGCGCTTCTGGATACAGGTGCCCGAATCAGATAATTTTGATTTTATCCCGGGGCAATTTGTCACACTTGATTTGCCTATTCATGAAAAGCCCAACAAGCGCTGGCGCAGTTATTCCATTGCTTCCTGGCCCGATGGCAGCAATGTGTATGAACTGGTAATAGTATTAGATAAAAACGGGCTGGGCACTCCTTATCTTTTTAATGAAATTAAAGCAGGCTCTTCCCTCGTTTTTCGCGGGCCGCAGGGAGTATTTACTTTGCAGCAGC
>JBEHYP010000110.1:0-12412 GCA_048498115.1 Bacteroidota bacterium
CTTATAATTATGAGGGTAAAAATGAAGGCGCCCTGCTGCAGGAACAGCAGGCGAAAGTGATGTCGCTTTTTAAAACCGGCATGGTAGTAACCACCGACCTGATAGATTCCGTAACAGATATTCATCCATCTGATAAAAGGGAAGTTGCCAGCCGGCTTGCCAACTGGGCGCTGGGCGATACTTATAAAAAAGAGACCGGCAATTACAAAAGCCCGGTGCTGCAAAAAACAGCGGTGATGAATGACAAAATAGAACTGAGCTTTGATAATGCCCCTACCGGCCTCACCAGCATAGGCGAAACCATCAAAGGCTTTTATATCTCCGGCGAAGCGGAAGACTGGTTACCGGCAGAAGCAAAAATTGTAAATGACAAGATCGTTGTGTCAAATAAAACCCTCAAATCCCCGGTATATGTCCGTTATGGTTTTGGCAATACGGTCATCGGCAATGTGTATAATAAAGAAGGCCTGCCATTAGTACCATTCCGCACCGATAGCTGGAAAGCGGATTAACCAATAAACCAATCCCCGTAAAACAGATGTCGCTCTATAAAAAATAAATCCATTCTCTAGGCAAAACAATGACACCGGGTTTGCCGGCAACAATGCCAATACCGGCGGGCGCTTTATCAATAAAGACGGCAGTTACAACCTGGTAAAAGAAGGCATGCCCTTTCGTAAAAGGTTCAGCGTGTTCAACAATATGCTCAACCTTCCTGTATGGAAATTCATCAGCATTATTTTCATTTTTTTCATCGCCATAAATTTGCTTTACAGCAGTATTTATTTCCTGCTGGGCACGGCACAGTTTGCAGGCATTGTTGCCAAAGCGCCGTGGCCGGTGTTTAAAGAGCTGTTTTACTTCAGCACGCAAACGTTTACCACTGTGGGTTACGGGCATGTGTATCCCACCAGGGATGCGGCAAGCTTTATAGCAGGCCTGGAAGCATTGTCCGGCTTTCTTTCGCTGGCAATAGCAACAGGCCTGATTTACGGGCGCTTTTCAAAACCCAGGAGCTATCTTGTTTTCAGCAACCATGCATTGATAAGCCCGTACCGAAGCGGGCAGGCCTTAATGTTCCGCTTTGCACCTTATAAGGACAAGCATACGCTTACAGATGTGGAAATAAAAGTGAACGTGGGCTTGCTGGTGCTGGAAAATGACAAGCCCGAGTATAAATATTTCAGCCTTGAGCTGGAAAGGGTACGGGTGGAAAGCCTGCCGATGAACTGGACCGTGGTGCACCCGCTGAATGAGTCAAGCCCGCTGTATGGGTTTACGGAAGAAGACATGGAAAACGCAGATGTGGAATTGTATGTAATGCTCCAGGGGTTTGATGACGTATTCAATAATTATGTGCAGCAGCGTACTTCCTATACTTTTGATGAGATACTATTCAACCGAAAATTTGCCCCCATGTACCGGGAAAGCGATGATGGCAACACTACCATACTGGAACTCCACAAGCTGAACCTGCATAACAGTACCCTGTAAACGCTTTTATCCATTTAGTACAATCCTTTCCACTAAACGGAATCTTATTTACTTCTTATGTTTTATAATTAATTAACTATCAACTAGTTGAAGTTTGGCATTCCAATAGTGATGACATAGCGATCAAATCAACGTCACCCAAAATAGAAAACGCTATGCAACGCAACTGGTATGTGCTCTGTACCCAAAAAAAACAGGAAAAAAAAGTATCGTCACTTCTAACTAAAAAAGGTTTTGAAAACTTCTGCCCTTTCAGCATCATTGAAATGCAAAATGTTTCCAGGCATTCAAAAGCATATAAGCCGCTGTTTGATGCTTGCGTGTTTGTAAATGTGCAGGAAACCGATCTTGGTACTATCAGGAAAATGCCGGGCGTTATTAATACCCTTTACTGGAGATCTTCACCGGCAATCATCAAAGCAGATGAGATCAATGCCATTAAAACAATGGTGGAAAGCTACAGCTTTGTAAAGCTGCAAAAAACGCAGGTTAAAATGAATGAGAACATAAGCGTGGTGGAAAGAAGCATTACCGGCTACAATAATAATATTGCTATCGTAAAACATAAAGGCATTTCAGTAACACTGCCCAGCCTCGGCTATACCCTTTCAGCAGACAGGGAAAAAATCAAAGCAGCCCCGCAGGAAATGAAAAAAGTGAGCAGCAGCACATTTGCTGAACGCCTGAGCGCTTTACTGTTTTTTGGTTTTTAGTATTTAAGCAGGTTGTTTTTGTTGAATGGCTAAATTTTTATTTAGCCATTTTTATTTTTGATCCCGGCACAACACCTTGCAATAGCATTATTTCTGAAATGGACATACTGCTGCATCCGGTGATGTATCAGTTCAAAATTGGATAAATAATATACCGCAAAGACGCTAAGTCGCCAAGTATTTTAAAGCCCTTTGCGTCTTTGTCGTCTTAGCGGTAAAATTCAAACTGATACACTACTTGCCATCGGTACAATAACCCATAACTGTTTTTCCCCCTACCTTTGCCGCATGTACAAAGCTGTTTTTACAGACATGGATGGCACCCTGCTCCGGAAAGACCACACCATAAGCGACAAAACAAAAACGGTCATCCAAAATTTAATCAGCCAGGGCATATTGATAGTGCCCATTTCTGCAAGGCCGCTGCACGGCATGCTGCATATCACCGAAAAAGTCTTCCCGGAACAAACGCCCGTAATTAGCCTAAACGGAAGTTATATCTACCACAATGGGGAGATCATTTATGAAATAAGCATGCCATTACCGGCAACACTGGCCATAGATGAACTGGTGAAGGATTATCCCGTATCTCCCATGTATTACAGCCGCATGGATTGGTTTTCGCATATCCATACCGATGCCATTAAAAAAGAGCAGAAAATAACGCCGGTGCCTATAACGATACAGCCTTTTCATCAAACCATTGCTGCATGGAAAGAGCAGTTAACAGGCCCCAACAAAATACTGATAGCGGGAGATGAAAAAACCATCCTTGCTGTTGAGAAAAAATTATTGGGGCAATTTGACGGCACCCTGAATATTTATAAATCGCAGCCTAAATACCTGGAGGCAATGCATCCTGATGCTTCCAAGGCAAGCGCCATAAATTTTTTCCTGGACAAGTACGGCTTAAAGAAAGAAGAGATAGTGGCCATTGGAGATAATTACAACGACCAGAGCATGCTTGAGCTGGCAGGCCTTGGCGTGGCAATGGGCAATGCACCGGATGAAATAAAAGCAATGGCCGGTTATGTAACAGACACTAATAACAATGACGGCGTTGCCAAAGCGCTGGAGCATATTTTTGGATAAGCAACCTTCCATATTGACGGACCTGGCCACCATTAAACGCATTGCCGGGGAGAAAGAAAATGAAAACGATGCTTTCAGGGAATTTCTCCGCCACCGGGACAGCAGCGTCATTGACAAAATGGTACATGCGTTAAATGATGCCATTACACCCCAGATAGACTGCACCCGATGCGGCAATTGCTGCAAATCCTTAATGATAAACGTTACCGCTGAAGAAGCAATTGGCCTTGCGGCGCACCTCAACATGGATATGACGGGGCTAAAAGAAAAATACCTGGAAGTAAGCCCCGGCGGCAAAATAGTAATCAATACCATTCCCTGCCATTTCCTGCAAAATACCAAATGCGGCATCTATGAGCACCGCTTCGAGGGGTGCCGGGAATTTCCCCACCTGGACAAAGCTAATTTCACCCATCGCCTCTTTGGTACTTTGATGTACTATGGTACCTGTCCCATTATTTTCAACGTGGTGGAGCAGCTGAAAGAAAAAACCGGTTTCCGGGAATAAAAATTCTTTTTAACGCAACCTTTTTTCCTTCTTTACAGACTTATAAAAGTTCATAAAAAAATAGTGTTAGTTGCTTGCAAAGACGGCTATTTTTTATTTCCTTTAAATCATTAAAAATTGTCTTTCACTAAAAATTCAGAACATGAAAATCACTAAAACATTATTTGCCGTAGCCATTGCAGCTACCCTTGGATTTGTAAGCTGCAAACCAAAAGACGCCGATGTAAAAGCAGCAATAGAAAAAGCCCTGGTGGCCAACCCTGACTTAAGCGGCGTATCTGTTGATGTAAAAGACGGGGTAGCTACCCTTACCGGTACACTCAGCGATGAAGCGAAGGCCAAAGCTACCGATCTTGTAAAAGGTATTAATGGCGTAAAAGAAGTAAACAACAATATTGTACCACCACCGCCTCCTCCGCCACCTGCAGTTGAGCCTGCTTCAGTATCTACCGTACTGGATGCTGCCACACAGCAAAAAGTAAAAGACGGCCTGAAAGATATTCCCGGCGTTACCGTAAGTTTTGAAGGCGACAAAGCTGTTCTGGCCGGTGAAGTTACCAAGGCAAACAGGTTTAAAATTATGCAGATATTGGCTTCTGCTAAAGTAAAATCTGATGTAACTAAATTGACAGACAAAAAATAACCTGCTCTATTAAATAACACACTCTAAAATTTAAACACTATGGCACTACAGGATAAATATGCTGAATTAATAAACACCGCCAACAGCCTTGGCGTGGCTAACCTTGCAGTAGCAGAAAAAGAAGGTGTGCTGCATGTAAGCGGCACCACTAAATCAACTGCGGATTATGATTCCCTCTGGGCATTATATGATAAGATAGACCCCAACATGGCAAGCGGCGACCTGCTGCTGAACCTTGATGTGAAAGCTGATGCCGGCGCACAACTGAAAGTAACCACCGACAGCACTAACCTTAACATCAGGAGCACGCCCAGCACAGAAGGCGCTATTGTAGGCAAAGCTGCCCACAACGAAGTGGTAACACTGGTGGAAAAAACAGATGACAGCTGGTGGAAGATCAAGACCGCTGATGGCGAAGAAGGATATGCATATGCACAATACCTTTCCCCGCTATAAGCGCTATGAGCAATACTGTTCTTAAAATACAGCCGCCCTGTTTTCAGGGCGGTTTTTTATTACTGTTATTATACTGCCTGCCTTGCCTTCAGTTCCAGGTATTTATTGATCGTATCCACTGTTAATTTTTCCGGCGATGTAAGAATAGAAAGAATGCCATGCTTCAGCAGTTCCTTTACGATAAGGCGCTTTTCATAAGCAAATTTTTCGGCAATGGTTTTTGTGTACACCTGTTCAATGTCTCCTGCTTTTTGTGCGGCCAATTGTGTCAGCTCTGTATTTTCAAAAAATACCAGCAGCAGCAAGTGGTGCTTTGCAATGCTCCGCAAATAAGGCAGCTGCCTTTTCAATCCCGACAATGATTCAAAATTAGTAAACAGCACCAGCAGGCTGCGTTGCTTCACACGGCTGCGCAGCTGCATGTACAGCATTTCAAAATCGCTTTCCAAAAAAGCAGTTTCCTGGTTGTATAACAATTGCAGGATATTTGCTTTTTGTATGGGCTTCCTGTCAGCCGCCAGTAAATTCCCCATCTTGTTGCTGAAAGTGAGCAGGCCTGTTTTATCCTGCTTCTGCAGGCAAACGCTGCTCAGCACCAGCGTACTGTTAATGGCATAATCAAGCAGGCTCAGGTTGCCAAAAGGCATTTTCATCAGCCTGCCTTTATCAATGATGCAATATACCTGCTGGCTTTTTTCATCGGTATAATTGTTCACCATTAATGAACCTTTCCGGGCAGCGGCCTTCCAGTTAATAGTGCGTACATCATCACCCCTTACATATTCCTTTATCTGCTCAAACTCCATGCTGTGGCCGATCTTACGCATCCGTTTATTGCCCGTTTCTGCCTGCAGGGTGGTTTGCGAAAGCAATTCATACTTACGGAGCTGCATAAACGAAGGAAAGACCTGCACCATTGTTCCGGCTGCAATTGTATGCCGCCGCATCAGCAGGCCCAGCTTTGATTTTTCAAACAGGATAATATCACCGAAATGATATTCGCCCCGCTGGCTGGGTTGCAAAGTATAGTGAATATTCTTTTGCTGCCCTGTCTTAAAATTGCTGTGCAGTTTCCAGTCACGCTTTTGAAACTGCACGGGCAGTTCATCAATGATCTCCATTACCACATCAAAAGGCCTGTTGCTGGTAACCTGCAGGGTCACTTTATTATCATCGCCATTGCTGAAGCGGTCTGCCATCATCCGTTTTGCCTGTGGTGCATTGCCCACAAAAAACAGGAAGAAATAATCAATGGCGGCCAGCAGCAGGAGCAGGTACCACAATATTTTCGGTACCACAAATAATGGCGGGTAATAAAACGAAACAATGAACAGCACAATACATGCTCCCACCGCCCAATAAAAACGAATGGGAATAAAAAGGCTGCTGATATATTTTCCCAAAAAGCTTTTCATTTTTGTACTCCGTTGGAGTGGATTATGAGTTATAACGTCTTCACAACTATAGGCTATTGACTATGTACCTGGACTGCTCTGTCAACAATCAGCACCAAAACTTACCTCGGCACTTCAATTGCCTTTAAAATATTTTCTATCAGTTCATCAGGCGTAATACCTTCCATCTCCTTTTCCGGCGTAAGGATGATGCGGTGGCGCAATACCGGCCCTGCTACTTCTTTAATATCTTCCGGTGTTACAAAATCCCTTCCCTTTAAAGCAGCATTGGCTTTTGATGCCCTCAATATTGCCAGCGATGCCCTCGGCGATGCGCCCAGGTACAGGGCAGGGTTATTACGGGTTTCATTCACTATCCTTGCAATAAACTCCACCAGCTTCTGTTCAATGAGGATGGACTGTACCAATGAACGATATTCAGCAAGATCCTTCGGCGAAACCACTTTGCTCACCTGCTCCAGCAGCTGTGCCTGCCCCCTGCCCTGCTGCGAATTAAGAATGCTGATCTCTTCCTGCAGGGAAGGATATTGCACATCAATTTTAAAAATGAACCGGTCAAGCTGTGCTTCCGGCAGGCGGTAAGTGCCTTCCTGCTCTATGGGGTTCTGCGTAGCAAGGATAATGAAAGGGAAACGCATTTCATGTGTGCTGCCATCAACGGTTACCTGCCTTTCTTCCATCACCTCAAACAAAGCAGCCTGTGTTTTTGCCGGGGCCCTGTTTATTTCATCTATCAATACGATATTGCTGAAAACGGGGCCATGCCTGAATGTAAAATCACCTTCCCTGGCATTGAACACCGAGGTACCGATCACATCGCTGGGCATCAGGTCCGGCGTAAACTGTATCCTTGAAAAATCAACGTCAATGATCTTCGCCATCAGTTTTGCTGTCAGCGTTTTTGCCACGCCGGGCGCCCCTTCAATGAGTATATGCCCATCGCAAAGCAGGCCAATCAGCAGCAGCTCAAGCATCCTGTGCTGGCCCACGATCACTTTGCCTGCTTCGTTGCGGATGCTTTCCACGCCGTGGTAAAGCCCATTCAGCTCCAAGCGCTGTTCAAATAATTTTTCTTCCATTACCGGTTATGTTTATAAAAGGTTTCTATTTGATGATTCAGTAATAACAGGTCCTTATCGGCTGTTGTTTCGCTTTGCTGTACCCTGCTGATGGTATTGAACAATTGCGCTGTCTCTTCTTTCGGCACATTGCTTTTCCGGCTGAGCGTGCTGATAAATTCTTCATTCACTGCATTGGTGTTCAGGTAATACTGGTTGCGGACATGCTCATAAAAATAAGTGATCATTTTATCAGCAATATTACGGTTATCTTTTTTTTGCAGGTACAGGCGGCTTACCGTTTCTGTAAAGGCCACGGTGCTGTTTTCATTGGGAGGAATAGGCTTAATGATACGCTGCCTGCGCTTGCTGCCAAACAAAATATACAGCAGCAGCAATAATAAAGACAACCAGAAAGCCCATGCCATGGAAGGATATTGCAGCAATACCGAAAGCCCGGAGCCTCCTTCCTTACCGGATGGCGGCGTGTTCCGCTTGTTATAATAATCATCCCAAAAAACATCCTCCGGCACAGCGGGTATAAATGAAAATGCATGTTGCAGGTATTTGTAATTATTCTTTTGCAATAAAAAATAATTGCTGAATACCCGTGGCTCACAATGAAGATAAAACCTTCCCTTACCATAAAATACCACGGCAAAATTGGGCTGGTTCTGTTCATTAACACCCAATATTTTTACAGTGCTGTCCTGCAATGCAGCAAAAGCATTATTGAGCGGGAAATAAAAATAACCGAAAGGTGAAGCACCTGTATAATAAGGTGCTGCCAGCTGCACCGCAGTGTATTTCATCTGATCTAATGTAGCAGCAAACAGCCCGGGAGATTGTTTTAAGGACAGGCCCACCATATTTAAAAAGGTGGTGTCATAATAGCCGCTGCTGATAAACATACTGTTGCCTGCTTCCACAAAGGCAAGCATGGCTTCCCGGTCACTCCTGGTAAGA
Organism: Bacteroidota bacterium; assembly: GCA_048498115.1. Lineage (GTDB taxonomy): Bacteria > Bacteroidota > Bacteroidia > Chitinophagales > Chitinophagaceae > Ferruginibacter. The sequence goes on from JBEHYP010000110.1 coordinate 8,346, forward strand.
AAAAGATTTTTGGCAATAGTTACGTACAAGGCATTGGAATCATAAATACTGCCAAGTGATTTTTCATAAGGTACTTTTTTTGTTTTAATATCATTGTAATAAAACAACTGCCCCAGCTCCTCAAAAGCGATAAAGCTGCCAAACGGGTTTTTATCACTCTTTGAAAAAGTTTCTTTTAAAGAAGGTATTTCATCCTTGCTGCTGCACGAAACCAGTATTGCCGGGAGCAGCAACGCAATGAACAGGTATGTAAAAAAGTTTTTCACTAAAATGAATATTAAACATGCAGGCTTTTAAACCGGTTTTCCAATCTTTCATAAACAGCGGCATCTATTGCAAACTCTCCATACCATACATATTCATAATACAGCGTAAGCGCCGCTGCTTCCTGTTTGTACGGTCTGCCTGCCAGCTCTCTCATATATTCCATATTTGTTTTATCTGCAGCAAATACTATGGCGCCCGCGGCTGACAGTTTTTGCAGCAATTGCAGGTACAAATAGCGTGTGGCGAGGCGGTAATTCTTCTCCTTCACGGCATTGGCTATCAGCCCGTCAAAATCCTTCTCCAATATCATCTCTTCTTCCTCTGCTGCTTTTACCAGTTTTTTTGTTGACTGCTTTTGAAAGAACCCACCTGTAATGAACAGTCTGTACACGATAAATCCTGCAAACAGTATTGCCAGCGCCCAAAATAAATATTCTGTTATCGCAGAAGTAAAGAAACGTTCGATCCAGGACGGGCCTTCATCTGTGGCCTTGTTCATTGCCTGCTTTTGTTTTTCCTGGTAATCTTTCAGGAGGCTGTCCAATACTTTGGCATAAGCAAATTGTTTTCTGTTTTTAATATGCCCGATGGAATCTGCTGCTAAAAAATTGGTATTTCTTATAAGGGTTGTATCTATTACTGTTACATTTTCAGCTTCTTCGTCAAAGTTATCTCCCGCTGTGCCAGCACCGCTTTCAGTTTGAACAGAACTATCTTCCGGTATATATTGTTCCTTACTTTGCGCAGCAGCCCGCAGGTTACCCGCCAGGCACAGCAACAGTAAAAATACAAAGGGTTTCATCCGGGTTATCCTATTTTTTGAGAAGGTGAATGTTGTTTTTTTTATGCAGCAGTATGGGGTACACTACAAAATACCATATAATGAACGAAAGCGACAGCAGCAGTATGGCAGCGCCTGTCCACACAGGCAGTCCGGTATTACTTTCCTTATCGTAAGTATTGCTCATTAAGTTGGTAACATACGTTTCCAGGAATGCCGCTGTAATAAAAACCGGCACCAGCACTATCATTATTTTAAAAGCATCTTTTACGCCGCGTTTAAAAGAAACAAGCCTGCTGTATGTGCCGGGAAAGAGAATGCTGTTGGCAATAATGAACCCGGCAGTGGCCGAAATAATAAGCGCCAGTATCTCCAGTGTGCCATGTATCCATATCACCATTACGGATTTCATACCCAGCCCCTTTGCAAAAAACATGTATTGAAAGCAACCCAGCATCAGCCCATTGCTCCACATGAGGTACAGCGTGACCACACCCAGCAATATACCGCCAATGGCCATGCCCAAAGCAATCCTTGTATTGTTCACTGCAATGGTCACAAACATCCGGAACGGCTCATTATCCTTGTACACGCCAAAAGGATCGCCGCCGGCAATGTTTTGCTCCGTCATATCCACGTACCCGTCACCCAGTACGCCCCTTATAAAAGTTTCGTCTTTCATGGCGCTGAACACACCGATAAAAACAAAGGCCGCAAACATGAGGAAAGTAAACAGCAGTATTTTATGGTAGCGCTTAAATAAAAAAGGCAGCTCGTATCTCCAGAAATTCAGCACACGGGCATATTTCTCTTTTTTGTTCTTATAAATGTTGAGGTATATGCCGGCAGCAATGCCATTGATCCAGCCGGTGACTTTGCTTTTGGGATAAAAGGTTTTGGCATAAGAAAGATCATCCACCAGTGTAATGAAGCGGTCGGCAGTCTCGTCCGGGTCATCGGTCTTTTCATGCTGATAGCGGTTCCATTTATCAACATTTCTTTTTATGAACAGTCCTTCACGCATGTGTTAAAAATAAAGAAATTACCCGGTTGGCTGTTCCGGCACGGCCAGTTTTATTTTTCAATATAAACGGGTTAATTTACACCATGTCCCTGATTCAAATCGCCACGCCATTTAATATTGACATTGAATTTGAGATAGCTGAATTTCACAAGCGGCTGCTGGCTTATATCATAGATTTTATTCTCATTATTTTGTACATGCTCAGCATGGTTTACCTGCTGTTTGGCGCTTTCAGGATAAGCGGAAGCGGATCAACGGCTGCCTTGCTGCTCGTTTTATTACCCCCGCTTTTTTACACAATGGCAAGCGAGGTATTAATGGGTGGGCAAACTGTTGGAAAAAAAGCACTGAACATAAAAGTGATCAGCCTTGATGGCGGCGAGCCGGCGCTGGGGCAGGCCATGCTCCGCTGGTTTATGCGGTTTTATGAATGGGGATTTATCTTATTCACCCTTTTTTGGGGAGGCTCATTTTTAGGGTTTGTGTTTTTACTTACAGGAGGTATTGTTTCCATTATCATTATAGTGATATCACCCAAAAGCCAGCGGCTGGGGGATATCGTGGCAGGAACGGCGGTGGTGAATATCAAGAATAAGCTTTCAGTAAATGATACCATTTTTATGCAGGTACAGCAGGATTATAAAGTACGTTTTCCTGAAGTAATGCAGCTGAGCGACAGGGATATCAATACCATTAAAAACGTGCTGGTGCTGGCAAAGAAATCCAACAAATATGAAACCTGCAACCGGGTGGCCTTTAAAGTACAGGAAGTGCTGAAGGTGCCAACGGATATGTATGCTGAAGAATTCCTGGAAAAAATACTGGAAGATTATAATTATTTATCCGCAAAAGAGCAGGTGTAAGCAAGCGGCGTTGGTTCGCCTCATTTTGAATTTAGCAGGCAATGTACACTTATAATCAGGCCTTATAATTCTATTTTTCTTTGAACCATGCAAGGGCGTATCAGGCATAAAAGAATAAATCCGGTTAGTCATTTTAAAATTTACGGAGAAATATAGCAAATAGGGTTAACGCAAAGAAAAAAAACAGTCTACTTCTGTTTAATTAAAGACATTCGAAAGAATTACAAAAAAGAAAGCCCCGGAAAAATTCCCGGGGCCTTAAAAAAGTATTTATCTGAAATTACAGTTTGCTGAACTTCTTCACTACCACTTCTCCGCTCAGCTGAACTTTGATAATGTAAGTGCCTGAAGTAAATGCTGCTGTATTAACAGTGAAATTATTTTCACCTTCAGCAACGCTGTATTTTTTAGCATATACTGTTTTGCCGCTCATGTCTGTAATCAGCACATTTACAAGATCGGCTTTTTCAGCATTGATGGCGAGGGTCATGCTGTTCTTAACAGGATTAGGATAGCTGCTTATTTCTTTTATACCGAGGTTTTGCAGGCTGCGTATATCACTGTAAGTGTATTTGCCGTCTATATCCACCATTTTAAGGCGATAATAGTTGAATCCTTTTTCAGGATTATTGTGTGCAAAAGTGTAGGTTTTCTTAGTGTTGCTGTTACCTGCAGCCGCTACTTCCCCAATTTTATTAAACTTACTGCCATCCCTGCTTAATTCCACATCAAACCTGCGTGTGTTCTGCTCCATGCTTGTTGTCCACGTAAGGTTATTGGCCCTGGCTGCTTTTTGTGCAGTAAAGCTAACCAGCGTTACCGGCAAAACTCCATTAAAATCAATGGCAATATCATCTACCGCTATTACATTTCCCCAGTGACTTGCACCTTCAAAACCTATTTGAACAGTTCGGTTGGCATAAGAAGGAAGGCTGATAGCTTCCTGTTCCCAATCGGGGAAATCAAAACCGTCTTTTAACCTGGCAAAACCAGCTATTCTAGTCCACGTTTGTCCTTTATCTGTTGATATGCTGATATAGAGGCTGTCTCTAAAATCAGCAGCAGTTGGTGAAGTAATAGAAGTTAAGCTTGTATCATGGGTCATCCAGAAAGTTAACCTGGGAATACCTGT
>JBEHYP010000111.1:0-12163 GCA_048498115.1 Bacteroidota bacterium
CAGCAGGTTATTGTCGACAAAGGCCAGCGGGTAGAAGCGTTTGAAATAGAATACAAGCCGGATGCTTCAGCAGGCTGGCAGCGCCTGGCCACCGGGGCTACCATAGGTTATAAAAGGCTGTTCCGCTTCTCGGAAGTAACGGCAAGCCATATACGCATCCGTATTCTTTCATCGAGGCTTAACCCGGTGTTGGCTGAAATAGGATTGTATAAGCTGGCGGCACAACTAAAATGAAAACACAGGCATTGAGTGATCCTAAAACTCAAACTTTACAAAAGCTTCCATAGCTGCATACTGCGTAAGCCCAAGCTTTGCATATAATTGCGCTGTATTGGCATTGCGTTCTTCCGCCCGCTGCCAAAACTCACGGGCATCACTACCCTGGAAGGGCACCGTGTCTTTCTGGCTTTGGTGTATCAATATGCCGTTGCGTTTTTTCAGCACCTGCCCGGGGCTCATGGGCACAGCCATTTCTATTTCAGAAATATCCCATTCCTGCCAGGCGCCTTTGTACATCCACAGCCAGCAATCGTTTATCCATTTGCTGCCGCTTGCCTTTAATCTTTTCAATGCTTCAAATACTATGTCGAAACACACTTTGTGCGTGCCGTGCGGATCGGCAAAATCACCGGCGCAAAATATCTGCTGCGGCTGTATTTTATTCAGCAGGCCAATGGTAAGCTGCACATCTTCTTCACCCATTGGTTTTTTTTCAATGGTGCCGGTTTCGTAAAACGGCAGGTTTTGAAAATGTACCTGCTCATCCGTAAGCCCTACATAACGGCAGGTGGCGCCGGCTTCGCTGCGGCGGATAAGCCCCTTGATATTCCGGATGGCCTGCGTGTCTTTATCAGTGGAGTTTTTTGTTTTTAAAAATGCACGGGCATCATTGTAAATGGCTTTGCTTTTGGCGCTGTCAATGTCAAACATATTTTCAAAGCCGATCACAAAATCAAGAAAGCGGGTAACAAATTCATCTGTTACAGCAATATTTCCGCTGGTTTGGTAAGCCACATGCACCCGGTGCCCCTGGTCGTGCAGGCGCATGAATGTGCCGCCCATGCTGATGATATCATCATCGGGATGGGGGGAAAATATCAAGCTTGTTTTGGGATAAGGCTGGTGCCTTTCGGGATGCGTATTGCGCAGCTCTGTTGTTTTCCCTCCGGGCCAGCCGGTAATGCTGTCCCTCAATTGATAAAATACCTGCAGGTTGATATCATACACATCTCCTTTGTAAACGAGCAGATCGCTGAGGCCATTATCATTGTAATCATTACCCGTAAGGCTGAGCACAGGTTTATTTAATTTTAATGCAAGGTCCACCACAGCCCTTTTTATCATCTTGTCCGTCCATGTGCACTCGCCGGTAAGCCAGGGGCGCTTAAACCTGGTGAGGCTGCTGGCTGCCGCATCGTCAATCACAAAAATACAATCGTCATGCGACTGCAGCAATGAAGCCGGTATTTGTTCTGTTTGCTCAAGCTCCACAGCCTGCTGTATCACATCGGCCTTGGTTTGCCCCCATCCCATCAAAATTATTTTCTTTGATCTTAAGATGGTGCTTATGCCCATGGTAATGGCCATGCGTGGTACTTCGCTCATGTTGCCAAACTCATAACTGTTGGCCAGCCTTGTACTGTTATCAAGCGCCACCAGTCTTGTTTTTGAATACATGCTGCTGCCGGGTTCGTTAAACCCGATGTGCCCGTTTACGCCAATACCGAGGATTTGCAAATCAATGCCGCCCGCTTTTTCAATTTGTTTTTCATAATTAAGGCAATGCTCTTTCACTTTATCCTTGGGCACCATGCCATCGGGCAGGTGATAATTGCTGGGATCAATATCTGTTTGCTCAAAAAGATATTTCCGCATAAAAAAATGGTAGCTCTGCAATGCATCCTTGTCCATAGGGTAATATTGGTCAAGGTTGAAAGTGATGACATTTTTAAAGCTCAGGCCTTCTTCCTTGTGCATTCTCACTAATTCCGCGTACAATGTTTTGGGCGAAGAGCCGGTAGCAAGGCCTATCACACATTTTTTTCCTTGCGCTTCTTTTTCTTTTATCAGAGCGGCAATCTGCTTTGCAATAAAAACCGATCCCTCTTTAATGTCAGCAAAAATTTTTACCGGTATCTTTTCAAGGCTGTCCGAGTAATCAACTTTTATCATGGTACAAACCGTTTATTCAATTTAAATTATTACGCCCCGGGAGTCAGGCAAGAAGCATAGCGATCATAAAGGTGCAAAGAATAATTTTTGCATTGATCTTTTCCTTCACCTTGCATAAACTAAATAAGCAATGTTTAATTAAACACCACCTTGCAATAATTGACCTTCTTTTTGTCAAGCCTGTTATAAATAACGGGCAGCCTTCTTTTAAAATCATTCCAGTCCCTTTTTTCCTTCGGGCTCCACAATACTTCAGACAAGGCGGTCACCCTTGGAAAAAGCATGTACTCAATTTTGCTCATGTTACCTATGTATTCTGTCCACAGGTTGGCTTGTGCACCCAATATATGCTTTGCGTGCGCAGCATCCAACCCGGCGGGTATAGGCTCATAACCATATACTCTTTCCAGCGGCAGGTAGCCGCCAATGGTAAGGCTGTCGTTCTCTTTTACGGGGTTATGGTCAAAATAACAGTATTTGCCCGGCGTCATTATCACATCATGGCCCTGCTGCGATGCTTCAATACCACCTTCTTCCCCGCGCCAGCTCATCACGGTGGCATTGGGCGCCAGGCCGCCTTCCAGTATTTCATCCCAGCCTATAATTTTTCTCCCTTTGCTGTTAACGTATTTTTCTATCCGCTGCACAAAATAAGATTGCAGCTCATGTTCATCCTTCAATTTTAATTTTTTGATTAGCTGCTGGCAAAATGCAGAGCGCTTCCATGCATCCTTGGGGCACTCATCGCCTCCAATATGTATATAGGTAGAAGGAAACAGTTGCATCACTTCGCTCAATACATTTTCCAAAAAACCAAAAGTGTATTCGCTGGGGCAAAATACATCGGCGAACACACCCCATGTTTGCTGCACCTGCTTCCCTTTGGCGCTACCTGACCAGGGAATATTAGCGGTATCGGTATTTTCACCAGGGAAACAGCTTAGCTGCGGATAAGCAGCAATAGCGGCAGAAGCATGGCCGGGCAATTCTATTTCAGGGATAATAGTGATATACCTTTCGGATGCATATTGTACAACTTCCTTTATCTGCTGCTGTGTATAATAACCGCCATATCTTATGTTGTCATTGCCGGTACCGGGATGGTTACCGGTAATGGTGCCATTGCGGTAAGCTCCCACCTGTGTAAGCCGGGGATATTTTTTTATTTCAATGCGCCAGCCCTGGTCATCGGTAAGGTGCCAGTGAAAGGTATTAAATTTATAAGAAGCCAAATAGTCAATATACTTTTTTACTTCGGTTACTGTATAGAAGTGGCGGCTCACATCCAGGTGTACTCCCCGGTAAGCAAAACGGGGAGAATCAACAATGGTCAATTGCGGAAGCGTATATTCATTACTGTTGCCGGCAGCCTCCGGCAGCAATTGCTCAAAGGTTTGCAGTGCATAAAATAATCCTTTTGCAGAGCCCGTAAACTGAATACTACTGCCTGTAATGGTAATTTGATATTTTTCTGATTTGCCGCTGGTGAGCTTTATATAGATTTTACCGGTATTGGAATTTGCTTTTGCCTGTTCTTTTAATGAAAAGCCCAATTGCGGCTGCAGCACTGCATTCAGTTGACCGGCCACTTTTCTTTGTGCGGTAGTTTTTATTCCTGCAAAGGCTGTTTTGCTGCTGAGTAAAAAAGTGCCGTTTTCAACCGTAACGCTTGCAGGCGCAGGAACGATGTTCACTACAGGTTGCGCATATAACAGCCCTGTGCAAAAAACAGACAATAGCAATGTCATTTTCTTCATGAAGTAAAGATTATCGGTTTGTAAAATAATTTGTGATTTACCCGTTGCCATATTCAACTGCACAAGTTAACAAATACACGATCCGCTAATTTGTGCAATCGATAGCCTAAAATATTTAACCGCCGCCTGGTTAACTGTTCATCAGCAGCTGCGGCTTGTTTGTTGCCGTATTCAAAATAAATTCCCCGAAAATAGTATTGGCCCAGGCAAACCATTTACGGGTAAAGTTGGCCGCATCGTCCTTATGGAAAGCCTCATGCATAAAGCCTGTGCCGGCATGTGTTTTTTGCAAAGTGGCAATGCAGCTTTTTATTTCTGCTTCATTATTGCTTGTTAATCCTCTTACAATTATCCCTAACGGCCAAATCATATCCACTGCTACATGCGGCCCGCCAACGCCTTCGGCAGCCCTGCCTTTAAAAAAGAAAGGATTGCTGTCGCTTAAAATATATTTCCTTGTATTGAGGTAAACAGGATCAGCCTTGCTTACGCAGCCGAGGTAGGGCAGCGATAACAGGCTGGGCACATTGGCATCATCCATAAACAAATGGTTACCGAAGCCATCTGTTTCAAATGCATATATTTTTCCAAACTTTGGGTGTTGCGCAGTAGCATGGGTTTTTAATGCGGCGCTTACTTCATTTGCCAATTGTGTACACTCACCTGCCAGCGCTGCATCTTTATGAATGGCACGAAGCATTTCTGCAGCCTGCCTTAATGATTGCACTGCAAAAAAGTTGGAAGGAATTAAATACGAATACAGCGTGGCATCATCGCTTGGGCGGAATGCAGAACATATCAGGCCAACAGGCTTTACAGGATAGCCGTAACCCTGCAAGGGCACCGTATCCGTTGCCTTGGGCGTATTGCGCTGAAAATGATACGGGCCTTTATCCATTTTTCTTTGCTGTTCTTTAAAAGTTTTTACTATTAATGCTATTGCTTCTTTCCATGCATTATCAAAGGTCGCTGTGTGACCTGTTTTTTTCCAGTAAGCATAGCTTAGCCTGACAGGATAACAAAGAGAATCAATTTCCCACTTGCGCTCATGCACACCGGGTTTCATATCCGTAAGGTCATCTTTCCATTCGCTGATTTTATTTTCATCACTATAAAATGCATTGGCATAAGGGTCTTTGTGAATGTAACGGGTTTGCCTGTTGATAACGCCTTCAATCAATTTTTGCAGCATTTCATCTTCTTTTACCAATGCCAGGTAAGGCCATACCTGCGCCGTGCTGTCCCTCATCCACATGGCATCAATATCACCCGTAATGACGTAAGTATCCGGTCGGCCATTGGCTTCATTATAATAAACCGTGGTGTCCAATGTATTGGGATAGCAATTTTCAAAAAGCCATGCAAGCTCTTTATTATTTCCCAATTGCTTTTTTACCTTTTCTATAGTGGCTTCCACGGCCGGGCTGGTAAAGTGCCTTTTATCAATCGGCGGCCTCCGGCTTTCAAAATCAGCAGGTTCCCCTGCAAATAATTTTGATTTGTCCAGCAACAGCCCGGCGCTTAGTATGCCTGATGTTTTTACAAACTGACGACGTATCATGTATTAAAATTTATTTTGAAAAAGAATAAGGATAAGCAGCTGCGCCTGTTCCCCGTTTTTTATCCGGCACCGCGTCCATTTTAAAATTCAATATGCCTCCTTTAAGCAAATCAAAATGGCCCAGCCAGTTTTTATTTACCGGAGCGCCATTCCATGCCAATGATTTTACGTAACGGTTGTTATCGCTGTTATTCGCAGCATTTATCACCAGCTGTTTTCCATTCTCCAATTGAATGGTAATTTTTTTAAACAATGGCGCACCCAGCACATACTGGTCTGTAGCAGGGCAAACTGGATAAAAACCCAGCGCTGAAAAAACATACCAGGCACTTGTTTGGCCATTGTCTTCATCGCCGCAATAACCATCCGGTGTGGCTTTGTAGAGTCTTTTCATGGCTTCCCTCACCCAATATTGCGTTTTCCATGGCTGGCCTGCATAGTTATATAAATAGATCATGTGCTGGATGGGCTGGTTGCCGTGTGCATACTGGCCCATGTTCATAATTTGCATTTCCCTTATTTCATGGATCACAAACCCGTAGTAGCTTTCATCAAACACCGGCTCCATCGTAAAAACAGAATCCAGCATGGCAACGAATTTTTCATTGCCGCCCATTAAATTTTTCAGCGCTTCCACATCATGAAACACGCTCCACGTATAATGCCAGCTGTTACCTTCAGTAAATGCATCGCCCCATTTAAAAGGATTGAACGGCGATTGAAAACTGCCGTTCTTGTTTTTTCCCCTCATTAAATTGGTTGTTTTATCAAAAAGGTTACGGAAGTTTTGGCTGCGTTTTAAATAAAAACCAATCTCCTCTTTGGGCCTGTTTAATTTTTTTGCCAATTGTGCAATGCAAAAATCATCATATGCATACTCCAGTGTCCTTGCAGCATTTTCATTAATGCCTGCATCGTAAGGAATGTAGCCAAGGTTGTTGTAATATTCAATTCCCTTTCGGCCTGTTGCATCGGGACCTTCGTTGCCGGCGCCATGCTTTATTGCTTCATACAATTTTTCAATATCATAGCCCCGTAATCCTTTTATATAAGCATCAGCAACAATGGATGCAGAGTTGTTTCCAATCATTACATCCCTGTAGCCGGGGCTGCTCCACTCCGGCAGCCAGCCTCCTTCTTTATAAGCATTCAGCAAGCCTTCCTGCATTTCTTTGCTGACAGAAGGATAAATCAAATTCAAAAAAGGATATAATGCCCTGAACGTATCCCAAAAACCGGTGCCTGCAAAAAAATATCCCGGCTCCGTCTTACCTGTATACGGACTGTAATGAATAATTTTATTACCAGCATCTAACTCGTAATGCTTCTGCGGAAATTGAATAGTGCGGTATAAACAACTGTAAAAAGTTTTTAGTTGCTGTTCTGTGCCGCCCGCTGCTTTAATGCGGCTTAGCTGTTTGTTCCATTCAAACCTTCCCTCTTCTTTTACAGCATCAAAATTTTTATTGGCAATCTCTTTTTGCAAATTAATCTCTGCCTGCTCAAAACTGATGAAGGATGAAGCTACTCTCAACTGCACCTTCTCACCCTTTTGCGTTTTAAAACCAACAATGGCGCCGCTATGGCCGGACGAAAGCTCCAGCGTATCTCCTGCCAAACTATCATCACGCCATATTTTTGCAATGGCAAATGGCTTATCAAAATATATAACGAAGTAATTTTTAAAATTTGCCGGAACACTCCCGCTGTTCTTTGTGGAATAACCAATAATTTTTTGCTGCGAAGGAATGATTTTTATGCAGGAGCCTTTATCATAAGCATCCACTACAATGAATGAGCTGTCTGATTGGGGAAAGCTGAAACGAAGTAAAGCCGCCCTTTCTGTTGGCGCCATTTCCGCCGTTACACCTGCATCTGCCAGATACACGCTGTAATAATAAGGCGTGGCTATTTCTGTTTTATGAGAAAACCAGCTGGCCCTTTTTTCTTCGCTGAACTGCAATGAACCTGTGACCGGCATAATACTGAACTGCCCGTAATCATTCATCCATGGGCTGGGCTGGTGTGTTTGCTTAAAGCCCCGGATTTTATCTGCACTGTAGCTGTATTGCCAGCCATCGCCGTTCTTGCCGGTTTGCGGCGTCCAGTAATGCATTCCCCAGGGCCTGCCGGTAACAGGATAGGTGTTGCCGTTAGAAAGAGAAGGCTTGCTGTCTGTTCCCATCAGTGGGTTTACAAAATCAACAGGCGAAAGGGATTGGGCAAAATTGTTTTGCCACATCAAAAAAACAAATAAAGAAAAGCAAATGCGCTTATACGTTTTCATAAATATTATTTGCCGCAAATACACGAATGGTTTTCATTCATGCTAATTAGTGCATTAGTGGCATTATTACAATACCAATCTTTTATATTCAAGTTTTCCTCGCCCAAATTTACCAGCAACCCTAATTTATTTCCTGACACTTTTAAATAGTTTATAGTTTGTGCAATATGCTCATCTGTCAACGAAGAACAACACTTAACTTCAGGAATAATTTTATCCAATACAACAAAATCTGCATAAAACTTATGCAGCAGCAAAACACCCCGGAACCATACATCATACTCCCGCTCCCGTTCATAAAAAACTTTATCCTGGTGAAAAACCAGGTCCGGCGCATCCTTATAAACAACCTCAAGAAAGCCGTGCCCCAGGGAAGAATGCACTTCCATGCATTTTCCTATAATAAGATAAGATTCATCTTTATAAACAAGTTCTGAGTCCATAGTTTATTTTATGCCACGAATACACGAATGAGCGCTAATAATTTTCATCCGTGCTAATTAGTGCATTAGCGGCACTCATTTGATGTCTATTAACTGTTCCTCCACATTCCAGCCATATACTTCAATTTTCTTTTTAGCTGCGCTGTTTATTTCTGTGTATTCCACAACTACCGTTTTGCTTTCACCGGGTAATACACTTATATAGTTATCATTAAAAAATGCAGGTAAAAGCCGTTCGCCTGTTTGTGCATTTACCAAAGCAACACGATTGAAAAATGCAACAGTATTACCTGCATCATTGGTGAGTGTAACAGCAATTTGCTTATCATTTATTTTTTTTGCAGACACTTTCAACGCTACTTTTTTCATTTGCTGCAGGGCAGTGTAATTTCCATCTGTTCCCGGCAGCCAATATAAGTTCTCACCCATCAATTGCTTTTGTTCTGAAAATAATTTTAAAGAAACAAAAACGCCGGCATCTTTCTTCAGCCCTTTCAAAAAGCCGCTCAAAGGAAATAATCTTTTGCTCATGCCGGCGCCCGCTTCATTGAACAGCAAAGTATATAAACTATCCTTTCCTGTGAGAACATCATAGGTTTTTACTTCGATCATCAAATTGCGCCTCGTTTCAAAGCCATTATTTACCAGCATCACCATGCTGTCAGCAGGGTTCATCATTATATGCAGCGGTTCGCTGCCTTTTCTTAAGCCATACAGGCAGGCATTGGCATCCAAATAATAATCGTACATCTGCCCGCGCAGGGCGGTCCAGGGGTTTTGTGTTTTCCAGATAATGAAGCCGGTGTACCAATCCCAGCTGTGTGCTGAAAAACCTTCGGCCAAAGCCCTGTACTGATCATAATTTACCAATTGGGCTTTCATGGCAAAGTCTTTTGCATCTTTTGCTTCACCATATTCATCAATATATTTTTCGTACGGGATGTATTTATGATAATCCCAAACAGAATCAACAAATGAAGGGTATTTTGGCGGCATTAAATTTTTGCCGGGAATAAAGCGCTGCAAGGAAGCATAATCGCCCACGCCCACAGAACCTACTTCGGAATTGAATGGAAAGGTTTTGTAAGCCCAGAATGTTTTACTGTCCTGTATTGAGTAAGGCCCGTCACCATTGCCGCCAATCGTATTGAGCGACATGCTGTCGCTGTTGGAATAATCAAAGAAATATCTTGTGCCGTCCAGCGCCGGCAATAAAGAATCCCGCAATGGAATTAAAATATCATCCGGCGGCGTTATTTCATTCCCTCCGCACCAAAAAGCCAGCGAAGGATGGTTACGGATCAGTTTTACCTGGTCGGCTGCAGTTTGTAAAGACAACTGGTGATTATCGGGGTATTGCCGCCTTGTCCACTGGTCTTCTTTCTTCATAGGATCGAGCCAGCGGCCATTACAGTCGCCGCTGAACCAAAAATCCTGGAATACCAGCAAGCCGTATTTATCACAGGCCTCATAAAATTCAGGCCTTTCAATAATAGCACCACCCCAAATACGAATTAAATTCAAATTCATATCACGGTGAAACCGCACTTCCGCATCATAGCGTTCTTCGCTAAAACGAAGCATGGCGTCCGAAATGATCCAGTTGCCCCCCTTGATAAAAATCCTTTGCCCGTTCACAAAGGCCTGCATGCTTTGGGTATGTTCGTTCCAGCGGGTATTGATCTGCCTTACGCCAAATTGTATTTTTTCTTCATCAGAAATTTTATTGGCAGCAACAAATTGTAATTTAATATTGTACATATCCTGCCTGCCATAGCCATTGGGCCACCACAGCTTAGGATCATTCAAAATAAAATCAGGTAATACAACTGTGGTTGTTTTATTCGCAGCAAGTGTTACTGCTTTACTAATGATCCTGTTCTCTAACTGGTACCGGAGTGTGCCGCTCACCGCCTTGTTGCCGGTATTGGTTAGTTCTGCGCTCATTTTTATCGTGGCAGGAGATTGCGTGGCAGCATTGGGCCGGCGAATACCCGGCACCAGTGTTACTACGTGAGGATTACTTATGTTAACGGCATTTGTTTTTTCAATAAATACTTTGTCCCATATACCCGTATTGCGGTCTCGGATGGGTTGTATCCAGTCCCAGCCTGCCGTGTATTGCGTAGTATGATTTTTTGCAATAGTGCCGTCACCACCCTGCCCGCCATTGGGATTGCCCGGCACATCAGGTGGAAAAACCAAAACCGCCAGGCGGTTATTCCCATCCTTGCTTAAATAATCAGTGATATTAAATTCCGCCCTCATCAGCATGCCTTCATGCACTTTTTCATTCAGTTTTTTTCCATTGAGAAAGATATCATATTTATAATTCACTCCCCTTAGCTGAAGCCAAACCTGTTCGCCTGCATTTGCGGTTTCATTAAAATCATTTACAAACCAGTAAGTGTAGTAATCATTGCCCGTAGAATAAATATCAGGAATGTATTTATTGTTCATGCCATAAAAAGGATCCGGCACTAATTTGTTATTAAGTAAAGACGTAAGCACGGTACCGGGAACAGTGGCAGGCAGCCAGCTTTTTACCGGGTAGGCCGTTGATGAAATTTGTTCTCCATCAATACTTACGTTTTTAATATTGGCACAATACCATCCACTGTTGAGTTCATAGCGGTTTTGGGCACACAGGCTTGCGCAGGTGCTCATCAATATAAAAAGAGAAAATAATTTTTTTGTAAACAACATTTTTCTTACCGGGTTTAAAAAACGAAATCAATGGCAAGGGTAACAGGCCCCTGCCATTGATGTGAAAATAAAAATATCTCTGTTATAAACCAGCTATTGCACTACAAAGCTTCCCCTGTTAAGCCATCTTCCATTTATATCCTTCACACTGAAATAATAAATTCCTGCTGTAAATCCTGCTACAGAAATGCTCGTAATATTTTTTGTACCCATTACCTGCTTTACTACCGTGCCGGTTGCATTATAAACCTGCACTACGGGTCTGTTCTCAATACCCGGAGTGTTTATTGCTACAACGGATCCTTTTACAACAGGATTAGGCCATGCGGGCAGGTTCCTCTTTACCGGGGCATTTGCTGTTATTGTTGCCGCCGGGCGGGCATAACCACTGCAGTCTGCGGGCCTGTCGCCTGTCCAGTTACCAGACGTCATGTTTACAAAAGAAGCAGTGTGTGCATGGCCGGCAGCATCAGCCGAAGCAGTGCCCGCCCCCTCATTGAATTTCCAATATGCTTCCAGCGAAGTGGCAGTGGGAGATACAGAACACATATTGGCCTGTATTTCTGCCTGGGTCAATGCTTTTTTCCATACCCTTAATTCCTCCAGCTTACCGTTTAAGCAACGGCTGTTGTCGTAGCTGTAAGCAATATTGAATGCAGCATTTGCATTCACAGTTCCGGCATACGAAGCGCTGGCATCCTGCACACCATTTATATAAAGGCGCATAGTGCTGCCATCATAAGTGGCTGCAATATGATACCATGTATTAGTATTGAACGTAGTTGCAGAGCTGAGTTTTCGTGTCGTTGTAGTACCGAATAATCCGCTGCTTTTTATTGCCAGTGTAAACTGTAATTTATTGGCGGAGAGGCCTGCATCGCCAAAGCGTAATAACGCAGAAGCTGTGCCGGATTCAATACCCATTACGGTACTGATATACGGAGATGCTGTTTTGAAAGCTGACACATACACCCATCCTTCCAGGCTTACGGCACTGCCGGTTAAATTAACTGACCCGGCGCTCATGTATTGATTGGTGCCATCTGTTTGTACCGAATAGGAGGACGCTGTAGTTACTGTAATATAATTAGCCTGTATCAAAGAATCACTGCCGAATGAGTTGGTAACAACCAGTTTTACTGTATAAGTGCCGGCTGTACTGTAAGTAACTACAGGGTTAGGCAAATTGCTGGTGGCCGGTGAGCCGCCGGCAAACGTCCATGAATAAGAGGTTGCA
>JBEHYP010000112.1:0-12123 GCA_048498115.1 Bacteroidota bacterium
GCCATTTACATAAATACGCATGGTATCATTGCTGATGGTGGCGCAATAATATTCGATGTTCCCGTTTGTAATGGCGTTTATGGCGGTTAACCTGCCGGGAGAACGGTTGAGGCCTGCATCAGAGCTTATCCAGCTTTCGAATGTAAGGTTGTTGCTGTTGCCTTCCCTTCCAAACCATACCGGCAAGCCACCGGCTTCACCGGTATTATTGGAAAAATCAATAATGCGCTCATAGTTTTGTATCTCATCATAGCGCACCCATGCACAAACAGTAAAGCCATTTTCCCATATAGCACCCATGAGCGGCAACTTTATATACTGGCCGCCGGGCAGCCCGCAGCCGTTATTGCCGCCCGGCGTTTCATTAAATTCAAAGCCATTGTCACGTATGCCCCTGATGCAATCGGGTGTGCCAACAACTGTTCCATCACGGTGATTAATGCTGTTGTCATGGGCTGTGCAATCGCAAAAAGTATAATACCCGGCTAAGCCATTGGTTGTATCTTCCATTGGTGGCGGACAGGCCGGAAAACTAACCCGTACCATTGCCGTATCGGTTGCACAATCCTGGTTTTTTATCCTGTATATAAATGTATCTGTTACTCCGCATACGTTCTGGGTAGCAGTATAAATGATATCGTTGCCGGAAATAACAGCTGTACCATGCAGCGGTTGTGTTATAACAGCATCAACAGAGAAAACGCCGTTCAGGGAAGCTGAATCGTTTGCCAGAATGGATATATTAATGGAATTATTGGTGAGGTTTACAGAATCGGCATTCGCAGTAACCGGGGTGGGTAACACAACGGTTTCTGGAAACCTTCTTACTTCCCCGTTAAAAGGGGGAGTAAAAGTTAATGCGTGGTAATTGCAGGCATTCCCAACAGCACTGCGATTGGGAAAATCAATTACGCCCAATGGCTGGTTGCTGTTATAGGTATGAATAAAATACATTTTGCCATCAGGGCCCAGCTTTAAATCATGTGCGTAGCAGCAGGTATTCATATCCGTCCAGGCAGCGGTAGTAAAATCATACTGGTACAGCCCGGGAAGTGCTGCCGGCGTTGGTTGTATGCCTGCATATAACTTTGTGCCGTCAGGCGAAAACCTGGTAGCGCCTCCGCCGTAAAAGCTGCTGCCCAACGATACTTCATTGCTTAAAATCCCGGTGCCGGCATCAAAATCTATCGTTGTTATCTTTTTATTGCCGCCGCCACCAACAGTAAGCTTTCCACTGTTCCTGTCATAGTTTATTGCATAGCTGCTGCCAAGATTGGAGAAAGTATATGTAACGGGAGAACCGATGCCGGCACTGGTCAATGGCCATACATTGTATGCAGCAGTGGTAAATGAATTGGCAATAAGCCAATAGTCATTTGAATTGGGTTTATTCACAAGGCACATGCCCTGATCAGACGGGCCATTCCAGAACAGGGTGTTTTTATCAGTTACCGTACCCAGCGGGTCGGTAGTAAAGTCTACAATAGAATAAGATATTTTTCCCTGGGTATTGTCATAAGCAGAATTGGTAAACAGGTAAAACTTCTTTGTACAGGAACCGGGCACCGGGCAGCATTGTACGCATTGAGCGCCTGAAACATGGCCGCTCAGGCCTGTTCCATTGGTCATTACCGCATGGTTTTTGTTCACCACACGTATGCCGTCAGAATAAAAAAGAAGGTCGCCGGTTAAAGGATCATTTACTACGATCATCCCTTCATATCCCACTCCTGAAAGCTTATCGGTGAGCTTTTGAGGAACATTGTTGACAAAAGTAATGCCATCGGTACCTGTTCCGAAATACCAGTTTTTCAATTCATTTTGGCTATGGGCACTCAATGAAAAAAAGAATGATAAGAAAAGAGCGTATATATACTTCATATTAAATGTTTCGAAAAACAATACCGTACTATTATTGCCGGCCTTTTTGTTCCAAGTTATCTACAATCTTAATACAGCCACGTAAAGTTTACGTTATTTTTAGGTTGCCTGCAGTGTTTAAAAATAAACCAGGGATAATAAGCACTGTTGCATGTACAGGAAATAGCCCCGATAGCAAATGGTAGTCTTTTTGCTAAAATAAAAGCAGCAGCAAAAGTTAATTGCAAGCATGAATAATAAAAGGGCTATCACCGATCCGCATATCCTGGATATTCACCTGGAGCAAAATAAAAATTTTCCTAACAACCGGCTGCCGGTGCTTATTTACAAAGCGGTATTTCACCTGCCAAAACAAAAGAACAGGGCCTGCGATATTATCCAGGCAATATTTTTAAGAAATGGCTGGGGCAATACATGGCGTAATGGTATTTATGATTTTCACCATTACCACGGCAATACCCACGAATGCCTGGGCATTGCTGCAGGCACCGCTAATGTTATACTCGGAGGCCCGAACGGGAAGCGCACTACGCTGCAACAGGGAGACCTTTTGATATTGCCCGCCGGAACCGGGCATAAATGTTCGAAGGCCTCGCCGGATTTTATGTGCGTAGGTGGTTATCCTCAATCAAAAAATTACGACATCAATCACGGAACGGCTGAAGAGCTTGAAAAAGCTTTCCCAATAATTCAAAAGCTTCCTGTTCCGGAGAAAGATCCGGTTTTTGGCAACGAAGGCTTTTTAAAAAGCTATTGGAAAGTTTCTTCGTGACCAAATGTTGCCGGCCTGTTATATGCTTTTCTTAAAAAAGGTATAGCTTTTGTTTTTACCAATGGCATGAAAATATTTAAATGGGGCATCATTGGCCCTGGCAGCATCGCAAAATCATTTGCAAAAGATTTAGCGCTTGATAGTTCGGCAACACATGTAATAGCAAGCGTGTTGGGCCACGAAGAAGAAAGCACCCGTGAATTTGCCGGGGAGCACAATGCCGGAAAATACTTTACCAGCTTAGAAGATTTCCTGGCCAGCGGCGGAATGGATGGCGTCTATATTGCCACGCCCCATACGCTGCACCACGGGCAATGCCTCGCATGCCTGCAACATAAGCTGCCTGTTTTATGTGAGAAGCCGATCACTATCAATGCCGGCCAGCTTGAACAGTTGGTAAAAGCTTCCGCTGATACGAATACCTTTTTAATGGAAGGGATGTGGATACGCTTTTTGCCAAGCATTGAAAAAGTGCTGCAGGTAATTAATGAAGGGGTTATCGGGGAATTAATCTCGGTAAAAGCAAAGATGAGCTTCCGGGCGCCGTATGCAGAAGACAGCCGCTATTTTAATCCTGAACTGGGCGGCGGCTCCCTGCTGGACCTGGGCATCTATCCTGTTTTTTTATCTACGCTGCTCCTGGGCAAACCTTTAACGGTAAAGGCGGTGGCAGCAAAATCTGACAAAGGAATAGATGAAGCCTGCTCCATCCTGCTTGATTATCCTGACAAGCAATTTGCAGTGCTGGAATCTTCCCTCATTGAAGAAACAGATTTGGTGGCGGAAATAACCGGCAAAAAAGGAAAGATAAAAATTTTAAGCCCCTGGAACGAAACCCCCGAAGGAATAGAAGTGGATATATATGAAGATAAAAAAATCGTGTATCCCTGCCAGTGGGAGGGCCGCGGTTTTCAATTTGAAGTGCAGGAAATGATGCAGTGCCTGGAAAACAACCGGCAGCAAAGCCGGCTTATGCCGCTTCATTTATCCCTGCAGGTAATGCAGATAATGGATGAGGCGAGGGCACAGGCGGACGTAAAATACAGCTCATTTGAATAATATTATATGGCAGAATGGTTTAAAATCATATCCGAAAAATTGCAGCATTGGTACCTGAATTTTATAAAAATGCTGCCCAACATTATTATCGCCATTATCATAATTGTTTTATCTATTTACCTGGCCAAGGCAGCCAAATCTATTACCACCAGGCTGTTAATGCGCATCAGTGGCAAAGCATCGGGCAGCTATCTTTTATCTACGATCGTGTACCTCGTTATCATTTTTATCGGGCTGTTCTTTGCCATGGATGTGCTGCAGCTGGACAAAGCAGTTTCTTCTCTGCTTGCAGGCGCAGGCATACTGGGCCTTGCGGTTGGCTTTGCATTCCAGGACCTGTCTTCCAATTTTATATCCGGCCTTTATATCACTTTTAAAAAACCTTTTGAGATAGGCCACACCGTAGAAACCAATAAATTCATCGGCAACATAGAAGATATACAATTGCGCTCAACAACTATCCGCACTTTTTCGGGTTTGCATTTAATGATTCCCAATAAAGATATTTTTCAAAACCCGATGATCAACTATTCCCTCACGCCGTTCAGGAGGATTGAGCTGAACTTTTCTGTAACGGGTGACAGCGACCTGGAAAAGGTGGTAGCTGTTTCAAAAGCAGCAGTGGAGAAGATCACTTACCTGTATAAGGAAAAGCCGGTGGAAGTGTACTTTACAGATCTTGCAGAAGGCGCAGTAAAAATATCGGTATGGCTTTGGATAAATAATCATTTGCCCCCGGGCTTTATGGTGGCCCGGCACGAAGCTATTATTAATCTTATGCAGGTATATAAAGAGCATAACATTTCATTGCTGCCGCCTATTGCTTTGCAAAATTTAAAAACCCGGGACGAAAAAATATGAACCCAAATCCAGCAGTGTTTCAACTATTTCATTGGTACAGCCCCGCAGACGGCGGATGGTGGAATTATTGCGCTTCACAAGCCGCAAACCTGGCCGGCTTAGGCATTACGCATGTGTACCTGCCGCCGGCATACAAATCGGCACTGGGTGCAGAAGAGCCCGGCTATGCCGTGTACGATCTTTATGACCTTGGTGAATTTGATCAAAAAAATACAATTCGTACAAAGTATGGCACCAGGCAGGAATACCTGGACTGCATTGAGGCATTTCACCGGCAGGGCATCCAGGTAATTGCCGACATTGTTTTAAACCATAAGCACGGAGGAGATGAAATCGAAAAATTTCCGGCTGTAATGGTGAATAAAGAAAACAGGGAAGAAATAATCAGCGAACCGGAAGAGGTGGAAGCATACACTAAATTTACTTTCCCGGGGCGCAATGGAAAATATTCAAAGTTTGAATGGAACAGCAGCACCTTTACAGGAATAGACAAGGAGAAAAACGGGGAATGTGTTATCTACAGTATTTTAAATGAGTATGGCGATAAGTGGGAAAACGTACTGGAAAAGGAATTTGGTAATTATGATTTTTTAATGGGCGCTGATATAGAGTTTAGAAATGAATATGTGAGGGAGGAATTAAAAGCCTGGGGCAAATGGTATATCGAAACAACGCATATAGACGGCTTCCGAATGGATGCCGTGAAGCATATAGCGCCGGATTTTATAAAAATGTGGGTGCAATATCTTCGTACTGAATTCAATCGTGACTTTTTTTGTGTAAGCGAATACTGGAAACAGGATGTACAGGCCTTGCTGGATTTTCTACAAGTTGTAGAAAACACTACCCGGCTGTTTGATGCGCCGCTTCATTATAATTTCCAGCAGGCATCACTCGAAAAAAATAATTATGATCTCCGGAAAATTTTCGATGGCACACTGGTGCAATCAAATCCTGAATACAGCGTAACGTTTGTAGAAAACCACGACACGCAGCCATTGCAGTCTTTGGAATCGCCTGTTGATTTTTGGTTCAAGCCAATAGCGTACGCCCTTATCCTCCTCCGGGAAAAGGGCCTGCCGGTAGTCTTTTATCCATGCCTCTATGGTGCATCGTATACTGATGATAAAGGAAACGGTCCTGTTGATATCATACTTGAAAAAGTGCCCGGCCTCCCGGAATTGCTATGGATACGGAAAGAGCTTTCCTATGGTGCGCAGGTAGATTATTTTGACCATGCTAATGTGGTTGGTTGGGTAAGGCAGGGCGCCAGCGAAATGGAAAACAGTGGTTGTGCTGTTGTAATCAGCAATGGTGATGATGGTACCAAGCAGATGGATATGGGTTTGCATAATGCTAACAAAACTTTTTTCGATAAACTCGGTAACTGCGAAGAAAAGATCGTAACAGATGAAAATGGCATTGGTACATTTTTGGCAAAAGCAAGTTCAGTATCCGTATGGATTATTCTGTGACGGTTACTGCTACCTAATTTGCCAATATGAAGTACGAAGTAAAAATTTACCACCCGGATGGAGTTGCCCTAATTGAAGAAACCGCACAATTGGTTGAATTAGCAGACGGTTTCAAATTCGCTGAAGGCCCGCTTTGGCATCCTGACGGATATTTGCTGATAAGCGATATACCCCAGAACAAGATATTCCGGCTATACCTTAATGGTGTGATGCATGTGCCGTTGTATAACAGCGGGGGCATGTATATAGTTCATACCCATCTATCAGATATGATAGGCTCCAACGGGCTGGCGCTTGATAGGGAAAACAATATCATTCTGTGCCAGCACGGCAGCCACTGCATAGCCAGGATAGACAGGCTTAATAATATAACCAATTTGTGCTGCAGCTATAACGGGAAGCCATTTAACAGTCCTAATGATGTAATAGTAAAATCAGACGGGGCTATTTTTTTTACCGATCCGCCTTACGGGTTAAAAGATCAAAAATTAAACCCTGCATTTTTTCAGCCGAATGGCGGAGTCTATCGCTATTTTAATAATAAAATTTCTTTATTAAGCGCCGATATGGATTACGCCAACGGGTTATGCTTTTCAAAAGACGAAAGATTTTTATTTGTAAGCAGCAACCATCCTGATGAAAAAATAATTTACAAATACGAGCTGTCAGCGCAAAACCAAATTCTTCATAAGGAAATATTTGCATTCATTAATGCAGATGGCATAAAGACAGATCCTTTTGACAATTTGTTTGCCGCTACTGCAGAAGGTATAGTAATATTATCGCCCCGGGGCGAAAAGCTGGCATTGATAATGTTGCCTGAGATGGCTACCAATATTGCTTTTGGGGGCGAAAACAATTCTTTATTGTTTATTACCACCCCTTCAAAGGTTTATTATATTAAAATGAACTATTCCGGGAACAGGAAGTATTATTATAATCCTTTTGACAGCTGTGAAAAAAATTGACCCGGGTGCCGGTAATAATTTTTATAGCTGCTTATCGCAGCACCATAAAATATATATCGCATGAAAACCTTTTTGAGAAACAATAGCCTTTCAATTGTTTTTATTCTCCTGTTCATCCTGTCTTTGTCATGCCAGGTATACTTTGGGTTCAGGGAACACAATGATGAGCTAGCAAAAGACGGGGCGGCCAAAATTGCATTTACAGCCTATCTTACATCAGGCCACTTTCTGCAGGCTACTTTTGAAAACTGGGAAAGCGAATTTTTGCAAATGGCATTATTTGTTGTATTGACCATTTCCCTGCGGCAAAAAGGTTCTTCTGAATCCAAAAGTATGGAGGCTGAAGAAGAGGTGGACCGAGAACCTTCTGCTTCCAGGCCGGGAGCGCCATGGCCGGTAAGGAAAGGGGGATTTATTCTTGCATTGTACAAGCATTCGCTCTTTATTGCTTTTTTTATATTGTTCATCCTTTCATTTGTATTGCATTTTTATGGCAGCATGAAAGACGAAAACGAGCAGCTGCTCCGGAGCGGGCAACCACCAGAGCCTGGCTCAGTGTATATAACAAACGCACGGTTTTGGTTTGAGTCATTTCAAAACTGGCAAAGCGAATTTTTATCAGTGTTCGCCATCGTCTTTTTTTCAATCTATCTCCGCCAGAAAGGATCTCCGCAGTCAAAACCTGTTGATGCGCCACACAGCGAAACAGGGGAATGAGTAATAATGCTCACCACAACGCTTTACCCTGGTAATAATCCAACGCTTTGGTGCGGAGAACGAAATCATATTTGGCCACAATAAAATTGATGTTGGCTTTATCGAGATTATTTTTCGCAGTAAGGTAATCAATGGAATTTCCAACGCCGTTGTTAAAACGTATTTCAGCCTCACGGAAAGATTCCGTAAAAGCATTTACCTGTTCCTGCAAAGTGTTATACCGTTCAAGCGATGAGCCCATATTGATATAAGCAAGGTCAATGGCCTGTTCCAGTTGCGTTTTAGCAGTTCTGGCAACCGCTTCATTGTTCTTTACGTCCAGTTTTGCCAGCTTAACGAGGTTACGCTGCTGCAGTGAATTAAACAGGGGGATGCTGAGGCTTACGCCGAAAGATGAAAACACATTGCCCTTTAGCTGCTTATCAAACGCAATTTTAGCTGTCTCAAAGTTGTCCACCTGTTTTGTAACAGCATATTGCTCGCCTGCAACCGTTACATAATCATTTGAAATTACATCGGAAGTATTGATGAATGTATTTAAGCTTGCGGCACTTGAATAGTTGGTGTTTACATTATAACCAAAGCTCATGGTGGGGTACAACCGGCCCCTGGCAGCTTTTACTGCTTTTTCTGATCCGGCAACCCTTAGATCTACCGCTTTTATCTGTGCAAAATTCTTTAGTGCAGTTTGATAAATATTACCGGCTGTTTCAGCATAATTCTCAATAGCGATACCGGTATTTATTTTTTCTACCGACAAATTCTTATCGTAAGATATGTTCATCAGCTGGCAAAGGCTGAGTGTAGAAGTTTCCAGGGCATTTTGCGCATTAATGATCGCCAGCTGGTCGCCGGCGTATTGGCCCTGCAGGTCTGACAGCTGCGAAGGCTGGATAGCACCTTCACTGTTTAAAATTTCAAGCCGCTCCACTTGTTTTTTTGTAAGGGCAGCCTGCTGCTGCGACTGTGTAAGCACATCTTCGTTGGTAAGTACCTGCAAGTAGGCAAGGATCGTACTGAGGGTAAGGTTGTCTTTCACCTGCTGCCATTCCATTTTTGATGCTTCGTAGTTCAGCCTGTTTTGCTTCACTGTATTTTGCAGGGAGAAGCCGTTGAACAATACAATGCCTGAGCTCAAACCGTAATTGCCGTAATCAACCCGGCTGTCAATATACGCATTGGTATAGGGGTCAATGCTTCTTCCCTTGTTTATTCCCTGGCTTATTGAACCGTTAAGGTTCGGAAGCATGTTTAACTTAGCCTGCCTGAACTGGATCTCGTTTTGCTGTGCCAGCAGGCTGCTTTGCTCAGACTGCAGGTTGTTCTTAATGGCCATTTCAACGCATTGCTGCAAAGACAATTTATTGCCTGCAGGCTGCGCCGCTGCTGCCGTACAGAGGAATATAACTGCTGCCGCAAAAAAAATTTTTTTCATCATCATTATTTGTTTTTTTCTGTCATGCCATCCATTAAATGGATGATCCTTGAACCGTAAGCGGCATTTTTTTCATTGTGCGTTACCTGTATGATAGTTACCCCTTCATCGTTGAGTTGCTTAAAGAGGTTCATTATTTCTTCTCCCTGTTTGCTGTTGAGGTTACCGGTAGGCTCATCTGCCAGTATTAATTTGGGCTTTGTGATCAAAGCCCTTGCAATACCCACCAATTGCTGCTGCCCGCCGCTCAGCTGCATGGGAAACAGGTCTTTTTTACCAACAATATTGAAGCGGTCAAGCATATCCGCCACCATTGCTTTTCGCTCACTGCTTTTTACATCCTGGTACAGGAGCGGCGTTTCGATATTTTCATACACGGTGAGCTCATCAATTAAATGGTAGGCCTGGAATACAAAGCCGATATGCTGCTTATACAGCCGGCTGCGTTGTTTTTCTTTCAGCGCAGCTACCTTTTCGTCCAGGAAATTATATTCACCTTCATCAAACTCATCCAGCATGCCGATAACATTCAGCAGGGTGGATTTGCCCGATCCCGAAGGCCCCATGATGGAAATAAATTCTCCTTCTTTTACCTCAAGGTGAATGTCTTTGAGCAAAAAGGTACGTTGCCCGCCGGTGTTCACCCATTTGTAGATTTTACGTAATTGTATCATGATAATATTATTCTGTTCTTAATGATTTAACAGGATTTGATAATGGAAAACAGGCACTCATTTTAAAACTTTCGTCTCACTGCTCCTGTTACTTCATGTTTTTTATCTCTTTTAACAACCATTGAAGCTTTATCCCTATCGCTTCTTCACCAGGTATTGGCTGGCTGTTCCAAAAATGTTCAATGGCTTCCAGCTGGCTGGCCAATGCAGGATTTTCTCCCAGCAAATTTTCCAGCTCCTGTACATCATTTGCTGAAGCTTCGCCGGCAAGTTTCCTGGCCAGTAATATCCATATTCTTTCTTCGTTCATAGCCTTCTATTCTGTTCGTAAACTTTTTGCCGGGTTGGCCATTGCCGCTTTTATTGCCTGAAAACCGATAGTAAATGCCGCTATGCCCACTGCTATCAGGCTGGCGACTATCATCAGCCACAAACCAATGCTGGTTTTATAGGCAAAGTTTTCGAGCCACTTGTTCATACCATACCATGCCACAGGAATGGCAATTACAATAGCAATAACCACCAGCACAATAAAATCTTTGCCCAGCAGGTTCACAATATTTGCCACGCTTGCCCCCAACACTTTTCGTACACCTATTTCTTTAGTACGCACCTGTGCAGCATAAGTAACCAGCGCCAGCAGCCCCAGGCAGGAAATAAAAATGGCTATACCGGCAAATACGTTGAACAAAAGTTTAGTTCTGTTATCGGTCTTATACAATTCATCGAAGCGGTCGTCCAGGAAGCTATAGCTGAACGGATTATTAGCCGGGTATTTTTTATACATTGCTTCTGCCGCTTTAATAGCCTGTGGTGCAGCCGCTGCCGTTGTTTTGACGTATAAAATATTTTTCCCGCGGTTTGTCCAAAAAACAATGGGACCAATTTTTTCTTTTACCGATTTAAAATGAAAATCTTTCAATACGCCTATAACAGTACCCGGCATTTCATGGAGACTCATTTGTTTGCCAATGTAGGGAGATGTTAGTCCCATTTCTTTAGCCATTGTTTCGTTGATAATATATGCCGCACTGTCTGCCGGGGTACCGGAAAAATTTCTGCCTTCAATAAACTTAAAATTCATGAGCGGAATAAAGTTCTCGTCAACCGATGCACGGCCTGCTATCATATTGTTGTCTTTGGATTTTCCGGGCCAGTCAATGTCGCCTGTAGCATTGCCGTAATCCAATATATTATCCATCCCTGTGAGGGAAGTGGCCAGTATGCCTGGCGTTTTATTCAATTCTGCTTTTATTGCAGCTATATGATTAACAGCATCCCCGCCTAACCCAACGGTAAACACATACTCTTTATCGTAGCCCAGGTTCATCCGGCTGATATACTGCATCTGCCGGCCAATTACCAGCGTACTGATAATAAGCATTACTGATATGGCAAACTGGAACACCACCAGCCCTTTGCGCAGCAGGACATTGCTGACGCCCTGTTTAAGTTTTCCCTTTAAGGACAGGACGGGGTTAAAGGAAGACAGGCTGATAGCGGGATATACGCCTGCCAAAAGCAATGTACCGGTTATTGCGGCGGCAATCAATGCCCATACGGAGGGATTGATGAAAGAAAATTCCAATGATTTTCCTGAAATATTGTTGTATGCCGGTACCAGCAACCAGGCGAACAGTAAGGATAAGATAACAGCAATAAAAAAAATAATAGCTGTTTCTGTTATAAACTGGAAAAACAACTGCGCCCGGCTGGCCCCTATCACTTTGCGTACACCTACTTCTTTGGACCTTGACATGGCCCTGGCGGTGGACAGGTTCACATAATTGATGGCGGCAATAACCAGCAATAACACAGTGATAAGAGTGAATACCTGCACTATACGCAGGGCAGATTTATTTCCATCGGCAGTAACCAAATGTTTTTCTGCAAGCGGCTGAAGCAAAAATTTTGTCTGGCTGTTGCCGTTGCGTGCATCCTTATAAGATTTGCCCAAAGCTTCTCCTATAGCGGCAACATTGGCATCTGGCTGTAACTTTAAATAAGTATTAAATGCATAATTGCCCATATCTTCATCAATGGTTTTCCATTCGCCATTGCCACCCCATTGTGTAAACATTTTTGCATAATAGCTCATAGGAAAAAGGGCGTCAAACCGGAGGGAAGAGTTTTGCGGAAAATCTGCAAGCACTCCTGTAACAGTAAAATTGCTGGTGTCCCACATAATGGTTTTACCTACCACATCGTCCGATCCGAATATTTTTTTTGCGGTGGATTGTGTGAGCAATATCCCGCAGGTAGCGCCCACCGCCACCTCCTA
>JBEHYP010000113.1:0-11941 GCA_048498115.1 Bacteroidota bacterium
GTGCTTCTTAGTTGTCTTTGTATGTTTAATTGTTATCATCATTGCGAAAATAAGGACAAATGGATTATCTGCCAAATTCTAAATAACTGGTCTGACCTTAGGTGCCGACCAGCAGGTAGTTTCCCCCGGTCGGCACCGAAGGTCAGACCGGCAGCAGAGTGTATCAATGCAACAAAAACCTTACCTTGTTTATATGAATATAATAGCAGAAGAAATCTATCATATTTATAACCAGGGCAACAACCGGGAAGCCGTCTTTATAGATGATAAAGATTACATTGAATTTATTATACTGTTCAGAGGATTTATAGCGCCGCATTGCAACGTACTTGCTTATTGTTTAATGCCTAACCATTTTCACTTTGAAATTTATGCTACTGAACAATCGGCTGCGATAAAGAAAGTAGGCAATATAAATTCAACTATTTTATCCAATGGGTTCAGGCTGTTACAAAGCAACTATGCACAATATTTCAATAGGAGATACGACAGAACAGGCTCATTATTCAGGCAAAAAACCAAAGCAAAGGGCATGAGTGACGGGAGCCTTAATCATGGGTATATTGCTTTTCACTATATCCATCAAAATCCACTCAAAGCATCGCTCGTTGGAAGATTGGAAAACTGGGAATATTCATCTTATAAAGATTATGCAGGTTTGAGGAACGGAAGCTTGTGCGACAAAGAATTGGCCCATCAACTGATTGGATTTGACAAAGAAAATTTTACGACAGAATCCTATAAGATGATTGACAACGAAATAGGCAAAAAACTGTTTTTGAAAGATGATTGGATATAAGAATCCCCGGTCTGACCTGCGGTACCGACCGGGGCGCAATCACCCTACAGCTTTCCATTCCTTATCTCATCCACCACGCCGGGGTCAAGCAAAGTAGTAGTATCGCCTAAGTTAGCTGTTTCCCCTTCTGCAATTTTTCTTAAAATACGCCGCATTATTTTTCCGCTCCTTGTTTTAGGCAGGCCCGGTACAAACTGTATCTTATCAGGTTTTGCAATAGGCCCGATAATTCTTGTAACAGTTTGCAGGATGTCTTTTTTAATCAAGTCATCGCCGGCATGTTTTCCATTATAAATTACATAGGCATAAATGCCCTGCCCTTTTATATCATGCGGATAACCTACCACGGCGCTTTCCACCACACCGGCGTGCATGTTAATAGCGTTTTCCACTTCCGCTGTGCCAATGCGGTGGCCGCTTACATTCAGCACATCGTCCACACGGCCGGTAATGCGGTACATGCCTTCATCATCTTTCAGGGCGCCATCACCGGTGAAATATAAATTTTCATAGGTGGCAAAATAATTAGTGCGGCAGCGTTCATGGTCACCATAAGTGGTGCGTAAAATAGAAGGCCAGGGTGCTTTAATACAAAGGTTTCCCTTGTACAAACCGCTTTCATCCTTTTCTGTTATTTCTTTCCCGTTCTCATCCACCAGTATGGGCTGCACACCGGGTAACGGTAAGGTGGCCCAACTTGCTTTAGCAGGCGTTATACCTGCTAAATTTGAAATAAGCACACCACCTGTTTCTGTTTGCCACCAGGTATCTACAATAGGGCATTTCTTTTTGCCGATATGTTCATCGTACCAGTGCCATGCTTCTTCGTTGATAGGTTCGCCAACGGTGCCGAGTATACGCAAACTGCTGAGGTCTTTTTCTTTTAAAGGGTCAAGGCCAAAGCCCATTAAGCTCCTGATAGCCGTAGGTGCAGTGTATAGGATATTCACCTTGTGCTTATCAACGATCTCCCAAAACCTTCCTGCATCCGGCCAGGTAGGTATGCCCTCAAACATCAACGAAGTAGCACCTGCACTTAACGGACCATATACAATGTAACTGTGCCCTGTTATCCAGCCTATATCAGCAGTACAAAAATGCACCTCCCCCGGCCGGTACTGGAATACATTTACAAAAGTGTAGTTCGTCCAAACCATATAGCCGCCGCTACTGTGCACCACGCCTTTGGGCTTGCCTGTAGAGCCGGAAGTGTACAGGATAAACAATGGGTCTTCCGCATCCATTGGTTCAGCCCCTCCTAAATCCTCCCCCGGGGAGAGGACTTTGCCAGCATCAGGCATACTATTCAGCTTTTGTTTTATTTTTTCAACAACAGCATCAACATTATTCCTTATTTCTTCATTTGTAAAGCGTATTTCTGTATAACCTAAATCCTGCAAAAATTTTGCCCTTGCCTTGTCGTATTCCTGCTGTTCTGGGGTATTATGGTAACCGCCGTCAACTTCTATTGTAAGCCCTTTTTTAAGACAAACAAAATCAACAATAAATTCATCAATGATATGTTGCCTTCGTATGTGAAACCCTGTTTTGTTGGCTCTTAATTGTTGCCACAAATTTTTTTCTTCTTCTGTAGGATTGTCTTTGAGTTGCTGACTAAATTCTTTAAATAATTGGTAGGTCGAATTTCTGGCAGTCTGCCTGAATTGAGAAGTTTCAGACCCCTTCCCTCCGGGAAGGTTGGGATGGGCTTCTTCTACTCTTTCCATTTCATCTTCCCACCACAAATCCCTTCCCTTGAGCATACTAACGGGGGTACGTGTACGGGTATAAACAATTACTTTCTTTACTGTTTTATTCCCCACCAATGCATCATCAATTACATTTTTTAAAGGGATTACTTTATCCCCGCGGTAAGCGCCATCGCAGGTAATAATATACTCTGCCCCGGCATCAGCCAGCCGGTCTGCAATGCTTTGAGCACTAAAGCCGCCAAATATTACAGAGTGAATAGCCCCGATCCTTGTACAGCCCAGCACAGCATACGCCAGTTCCGGTATCATGCCCATGTAAATACAAACACGGTCGCCTTTTTTTACGCCATTATTTTTCAGCATCTGCGCCACCTGGCACACACGTTTGTGCAGCCTTGCATAAGTAACGGTTCTTACCCTTTCTTCAGGGTTATTGGGTTCCCAAATAATAGCAGGCTTCTCTGCCATCGCAGGCAAATGGCGGTCAATGCAGTTTTCTGTGATATTCAATTTACCGCCGGCAAACCATTCCACTTTCGGCTCTTTAAAATTCCAGTTAAGAACTTTATCCCATTTTTTTCTCCATTGAAAATTTTCCGCAACGGATGCCCAAAAACCTTCGGGGTCTTCAATGCTTTTTTTGTAGGCTTCTTTGTATTCTTCGTAAGATTTAATTTGATGTGGGTATGACATAGCAATTAATTAGGGGTTAAATGTACGAAACAACAAAATTCAGGAGCTAAGTGAAAATAAAATAATTGCTATGCCTGGGCCGGTATGCTAAAGCTGAAGGTGCTGCCGCTCCCAAATGATGATGCTGCCGTAATGCTGCCGCCGTGGGCTTCGATAAATTCTTTCGAGATAGCGAGGCCAAGCCCGGTGCCTGATTTTTCGGAAGTGCCGGGCACTTTAAAATAACGTTCAAAAACTCTTGGAAGGTATTTTTCTTCGATGCCTTTGCCGCGATCTTTTACTGAAAAAAACAACTGGCTGCCATCCTGCCTTACAATAATTTCCACTTCGCTGTTTTCATAAGAATGTTTAATGGCATTGGTCAAAAAATTATTCAGCACCCATACCAGTTTTTCTTCATCAGCGTTGATGACAGGCAGGTTGTCGCTCACTTGTTTTTTAATAGAGATATTTTTACTTTTTGCTGCGTTGGTTACAAACTGTTCTGCCTTTTCAATAATTGCATAAGGGGAAACCTTCTGAATATTCAATTGCAGCCTGCCGCTCTCCACCTGTGACAGGTCCAGCAATTCGCTTAGGATGCGTAGCAATCTTTTGTTGTCTTCTTTAAGGCTTTGCACCAGTTCTTTTTGCTCTTCGTTCAGGCTGCCCACTCTTTCATCTTCCAGCAGTTTCAGGCTAAAGTCTGATGAAGCCAATGGTGTTTTCAATTCATGTGAAATGGTGGACATGAAATTTGTTTTCGCCGTATCCAGTTCTTTGAATGAGGTGATATTCCGCAATACAATTACAATGGCTGCTTTTTCATCCTGCTGTTGTATGTCAACTATTTCTTTGGTGAAATAATTCTCCTTATTGTCAATCACAATTTTAAAAGGCGTGTTGTTTTGTTCATTTACCAAAAAACGGAACAGGTCATTTTTTCTTTCCACCTCTTTTTGCTGTTGCCCGATAATGTCTGTTTCTTTCAGGTTGAGCAATTGTAATGCCTGCTGGTTGGCAAACAATATTACTCCTTTATTGTCCAGGCCAATGCTGGCATCCTTTAAAGAATTGATCACGGTTTCTGCCCGCTGTTTTTCAAATAAAATTTTTGACAGGTTGCTGTGCTCATATTCATCTAACTTTTCTGCCATGCTGTTAAAGGCATTGGCCAGCTCGCCAAATTCATCTCTTCGGTCAAGATGGATGCGATGCTTGTAATCCTTGCCGGCGATAGCTTTTATTGCCCCGGTAAGTGAAGCAACGGGCCCGGCAACCGATGCAGGAAAATTGTATAGAAAAGTAAAGCCAATCAGCAGGCATACCGTGAGGCAAATGGTAATGATTGTTTTTGCATTTTCTGCCGAAGACTGTGCGGCCTGGTTTTTATTGTCAATGGCCTGCAGGTTTACCTGCATTATTGTTGCAATGTCTTTTCTTATCTGGGAGAACAGTGAATCTTTATTGCGTTGTTGTTTTAGCTGTTCAAAATTGTTCCGCAGCAACAGCGTCATTTCTTTTTCTCCCGGCTCGGTGATATTGTTTTCCTGCAGGCGGAGTGTTTTTTCAAAATCGTTAAACAGGTTATCATCCAGCTGGCGCAGCATCTGCCTGCAGTAATTCAGCGTTTCATAATTATTTTTTACTATCAGCCTTGATTCGGATGCAATACGGTTAATGAAAAAAACGCTGGCGGCACCCACGATTACCAGCAGTATAAATAAAAAAATACTGCCCAGCGCTACTTTCGTTTTTAGTTTAACTGCCATCAGGATAAAATGATAAGGTCAACATCATTTTTTGAAAGGGTTTTCAATAATGAGTTGAAAATATTTGTTTGTAAAATTACCTGGAACAAATGTAAGTGTGGTTTGCCAATGCATACTGTGGTAACCTGCTTTTCTTTCACCATGTCCATAATTACTTTGGCCACGTTTTTTTCTTTCACTTGTACCACTTCTGCGCCAAGCTCTGTTGCGTTTTTAAAATTATTGATTAAATGCCGCTGTGCAGCCAACGGAATTTTATCAGTGCTTTCTTTGGGCGTTTGCACATACAGCATATACCATTTACTGTTGTAATAGGAGGCCAGCCTTGCTGTTTTGCGGATAATATTCTGTGCCACTTCATGATTGGATGAAATGCAGGCTAAGAAACGTTCATGCCGCCAGGGGCGCTCTTTGGCGGTTACTTCATAATCTACTTTTCTTTCCACCTGCCCTGCCACTTCTTTCAGTGCCAGTTCTCTTAATTGTAAAATTTTTTCCGGCTGAAAAAAATTTTGGAGCGCCTGCTGTACTTTATTGTGGTCGTATATTTTTCCTTCTTTCAGCCTTGTTATCAGCTCATCGGCGGTAAGGTCAATATTCACCACTTCATCGGCCAACTGCAATAATTTATCGGGCACACGTTCGGCTACTTCCACGCCGGTAATATGTTTCACGTCTTCATTAATGCTTTCGATATGCTGGATATTTACAGCGGTTATCACATCAATGCCTGCATCAATAATATCAAGCACATCCTGCCAGCGTTTTTCATTTTTACTGCCGGGGATGTTGGTGTGTGCCAGTTCATCTACAATTACGATATCCGGCTGCAATAATAAAATTGCCTGTACATCCAGTTCATCCAATTGTTTGCCTTTATAAAAAGTTTGCCGGCGTGGGATAACAGGCAAGCCATCCATCAATGCCTGTGTTTCTTTTCGGTTATGCGTTTCCACATAGCCCACTTTTATATTTACGCCATTGCGAAGCAGTGTATGTGCTTCCTGCAGCATACGGTAAGTTTTTCCCACACCGGCGCTCATGCCAATGTATATCTTCAACTTTCCTTTTTGGGACTGCTGAATTTCTTCCAGCCATTTATTTGCTTCGCTTTCTGCCATTAAAATGATACAGCGATGGATGATGTAATGAATGTATTGTTTTTTGATACCCCGTTTGCTTTCACAAATATCTCATCTTTACTGCTGAGGCTTCTTGCTTCCAGCCGCAGCAGTACATTGCTGAAGGGGCTGTGGTCTATATTAACTGAATAGCCTGTTGTTTGAAATCCGTTGGGTGAGCCGGTTGCTATTATCACACCGTTTTTATCATTGTAGTGTTCCACTCTTCCTGCTACTGCCCATTGGTTGTTGAACGTATATTTTAAAATAAGCACAGGGGAGTACCATGTATTTTTTTCGCTGCTACCGGGCGCTTTTTCTTCTGTGCCGATATCGAAGCCGGCAGTAATGCCCAATTTATCGGTAATAGTAAAAATGCCATAAACATTATGGAACAACCTGTTTTGCCTTGCACTGTCAGGCTTATCAGTTCCGATAAAAGTGCTGTAGTTCAGCAATATTTTTGAAGATGGCCTGTACTGTATTTGTGTGCCCCAGCTCATCAGTGAGTTTCCGTTCACTCTTGCTATACGCTGCCAGCCATTCAATGCCATACCGCTGAATAACCATTTACCATCATCGGTGCTGTAAGTAAGTTTTGCCCCGGCTTCATAATAAGGTGTGTTCTCTGCAAGAATGCTTCTCGTTACATTCCAGCAATCCTTACTGATGGCGCTTTCAAAACCAATATGCGATGGCATGATGCCTGCATCAAGCCACAGGTTTTTCTTTTTACTGATTTTAATGCCTGCATTGGCTTCAAAAATATTTTTCATCACGCCGGTTTCTGCTGCATAATTGGCATTCATATACGTGCCTGCTGCTATTGCAAGGTTTGCCCTTACCCTTTCGGCAGCATAATTTGCTTTTATAAAACCAAGGTTCAGGTTAAATTCATTGTGCCGGTTATGGCTGTAGAAAAATCCCGGCCTATTATTATCTGCCGGTTTATTAAAATCGTATGTGTAATAAGCTTCGGCATAGCCGCTAAAAGTTACAGCCGCTTTTGATGAATCCTGTGCTTTACTATTGCTGCATGCAATCACCGCAGCAATCACTAATATTTTTTTCATTTTATTTTTTCAGTTTATCTAATTCAATATTCAGTTTTAACACGTTTACTACGGAAGGGCCTAAAATTGTTTTTTCAATCTGCCGGTCAACCAGCCTTCTTATTGTTGCTTCATCAAGTTTTCGTATAGCCGCTACTCTTTTTACCTGCACATAAGCAGAAGCAGGAGAAAGGTGAGGGTCTAATCCGCTGCCACTTGCGGTTACCAGGTCAGCAGGGATTTCTTCTTTTTTTATTCCCGGGTTGTGAACAAGAAATGTATCAATCCTGTCCTGCACTATTTTTAAATAATCAGGATTGGACGGGCCTTTGTTGCTGCCTGCAGAGCCTGCTGCATTGTAGTCAACAGCAGACGGCCTGCCCTGGAAATATTTGTCTTCAGTGAATTTTTGGCCTACGTTTTCATAGCCAACGACTTTCCCGTTTGCTTCAACGGTTTTTCCTTTGCCGCCATTGGGCGCTGCTTTTCCCACAGCGGCAATTAATAATGGATATAGCCCTGCACATAACACAACCATTACGATGGTAAGCTTTAATGATATTAATAAGTTCTTTTTCATTGATAATAATTAAATTTGTAAAAATGATTTTATGGAAGCGGTGATAAAGGTTTCAGTATTTGAGTTTGATGAAAAGTTGTTTGCAAAAATCAAATCCCTGCTGCAAACTTCCAGTGCAACAGAACTCACTATCAGCATCACTACCGGTACTAAAAATATTTTGGAAGAAGGGCCGGCAGAATACTGGAAAGGTGTGGAACAGGCTGTAGAAGATGTTCGCAATGGCAAGGGCACGGTTTTTACAATGCAGGAGTTTGAGGAATACGTATCCAAAAATTTTTCTGAATGAGAAAAATAGTTTTTTCTCCTAAAGCAATTGACGAACTCTCCCTTTTTAAAAGCGGCAACCAAAAACTTGTTTTCAAAATATTTGAATTGCTTGCTGATATACAGAAAACCCCATTCACGGGACTTGGCAAACCTGAACCACTTGTAGGAAATTTCAAAGGCTATTGGTCTAGAAGAATAAATGATGAGCATCGCCTTATTTACAATGTTACCGATGATTTTATTGAAGTATTTTCCTGTTATAAACATTACGAACAATAGTTTACATAAATAAAGCCAGCAGCATGTCAATGAGTTTTATGCCGATGAATGGAACAATGATGCCACCCAAACCATATATCAATAAATTCCTTCTCAGTAATGC
Source organism: Bacteroidota bacterium (assembly GCA_048498115.1). Taxonomy (GTDB): domain Bacteria; phylum Bacteroidota; class Bacteroidia; order Chitinophagales; family Chitinophagaceae; genus Ferruginibacter. The sequence continues at coordinate 8,361 of JBEHYP010000113.1, forward strand.
CGAAGCGCCGATGGGTTTATAAGCAACACCCCTTAATGCCAGTGGAATTAATAATGGAATGATGATGGCATTGAATATCACGGCTGATAAGATGGCCGACTGGGGGCTTTTCAATCCCATGATGTTTAGCGACTGCAAGGCAGGAATAGAAGCGATGAATAATGCAGGAACAATAGCGAAATATTTTGCCACATCATTTGCAATGGAAAAAGTAGTAAGTGTTCCCCTGGTAATTAATAATTGCTTTCCTATTTCAACCACTTCTATCAGTTTGGTTGGGTCATTGTCAAGGTCAACCATATTGCCTGCTTCTTTTGCGGCCTGTGTGCCGCTGTTCATACTTACGCCCACATCAGCCTGCGCCAGCGCCGGAGCATCGTTGGTGCCGTCACCCATCATGGCAACGAGTTTTCCTCCCTGCTGCTCTTTGCGGATATAATTCATTTTATCTTCCGGCTTTGCTTCAGCAATAAAATCATCCACGCCTGCTTTTTCGGCAATGTATTTTGCAGTTAAAGAATTATCACCTGTTACCATCACGGTTTTCACTCCCATCTTTCTCAACCTTTCAAAGCGTTCCTGTATGCCGGGCTTGATGATATCCTGCAATTCAATTACACCCTGCACTTTATGGTTTACTGATACCACCAGAGGTGTACCACCGTTAGAGGCGATATCTTTTACTTTTCCAGCTGTTACATCTGGAAATTGGTTCCCCTGGTTTGCAACTAAATTTTTAATAGCATCAAAAGCGCCTTTGCGGATAGAATCGCCACCGGTGATAGTAACGCCGCTGCTTCTTGTTTCGGCAGTGAATTGTATAAAGTGAACATGCTTTTCATCCAGTACCGGTTTTTTTAAGCCTTTTGCCTCTGCCAGTTCCACAATTGATTTTCCTTCGGGTGTTTCATCAGCCAGGGATGACAATAAACATGATTCAATGAATTTTTTTTCATCAATACCCGGTGCAGGATAAAAGTTTGTAGCCTTGCGGTTGCCAATGGTGATAGTGCCTGTTTTATCTAATAACAACACATCCACATCGCCGGCAGTTTCAACAGCCTTGCCGCTTTTTGCAATTACGTTTGCCCTCAATGCCCTGTCCATACCGGCAATGCCTATGGCAGAAAGCAAACCGCCAATAGTGGTGGGAATTAAACAAACAAAGAGCGAAATAAATGCAGCAATGGTGATGGGTGTATTGGCATAATCGGCAAATGGTTTTAGCGTAACACACACGATGATAAAGATGAGTGTGAAAGCCGCCAATAAAATGGTTAATGCAATTTCGTTGGGTGTTTTTTGCCTCGATGCACCTTCTACCAATGCGATCATTTTATCTAAGAATGATTCGCCGGGCTCTGTAGTAACTTTTACTTTTATTTTATCGCTTAATACTTTTGTGCCGCCGGTTACAGATGATTTATCGCCGCCTGCTTCCCGGATGACCGGTGCAGATTCGCCGGTGATGGCAGATTCATCAATGGTGGCAATGCCCTGCACGATTTCTCCATCCATTGGGATGATGTCGCCTGCTTCACACACAAACATATCACCTTTGCGTAGTTGAGAAGAAGGCACTACCTGCACTTCGTTGACATACATATCGCCAACCACGGCAATTTTTTTTGCAGGTGTGTCTTCCCTCGTTTTGCGAAGGCTCTCTGCCTGTGCCTTGCCCCTTGCTTCTGCAATGGCTTCTGCAAAGTTTGCAAACAAAACAGTGAGCAGAAGAATGGCGAAGATGGTGATGTTGTACCACAAAGCGCCTTCGGAGCTGTTATGCGTTATCACTTGCCAGGCACACACAGCCAGCATTACAGCAGTGCCTATTTCCACGGTAAACATCACCGGGTTCTTCACCATCAGCCTGGGATTGAGCTTTACAAAAGATTGCTTTATTGCTGTGCCTACCAGCGCAGGCTCAAATAATTTTATTGATTGATTTCTTGACATTTTATTGTTTCATTTATTGTGATGCTTTCATGTTGCTCAATGTGATACCGATGAAAGGATTGCGACGCAACGATGATGCTATGAAAAACTAAAGCCGGTATCATAAAAATTATTTTAATGATATAGGGCAAAATATTCGGCCAACGGGCCAAGCGCCAATGCAGGCAAATAAGAAAGCGCTGTTACAATAATTATTACCGCCAGCGTCATCGCACCAAATGTGTATGAGTCTGTTCTTAATGTGCCCGGCGAATCAGGAATGAATTTTTTATTGGCCAGCAAACCAATGATGGCAATGGGTGCGATGATAGGTAAATACCTTCCCAATATCAGCACAATGCCTGTGGTTATGTTCCAGAAAATATTATTGTCGCCCAATCCTTCAAAGCCGCTGCCGTTGTTGGCATTGGAAGAAGTGAACTCATACAGCATTTCAGAAAAACCATGATAAGACGGGTTGTTGAGCCATGCAGATGGTTTTACTGCCCATGCAGTTTCAGGATGATGTGCTACCATGTAAGCAGCAAGTGCCGTAAAACCTTTTATTAAAAATGCTGATAACAAAGTGACCAGTGCTGCTATCTTCACTTCCCTTGCTTCTACTTTGTGCCCCATAAATTCCGGTGTTCGCCCTACCATCAATCCCGAAATAAAAACAGCGATGATGATAAAGATGAAATAATTGAGCAGACCAACACCCACGCCACCGTACAATGCATTTATCATCATATCGAGTATCACTACACCGCCGCTCATTGGCGTTAAGCTGTCGTGCATTCCATTTACCGAACCATTGGATGTGGATGTGGTGGCCACACTCCAAAAAGCAGTGGCCGCTGCGCCAAACCTTACTTCTTTGCCTTCCATACTGCCGGCAGTTTGTGCAATTCCCATTCTGTCTATTGCAGGATTGCCCTTTGTTTCATAATAAATATTGATGCTGCAAAAAATGATAAACAAAAATGTCATCACCCCAAAAATTACATTGGCTAATTTTTTTCTTTTGAGATAAAAACCAAGTGAGAATACTAATGCAATTGGAATTAACAGGATAGCAATTGTTTCAATTGCATTGGTAATATAATTTGGGTTCTCCAATGGGTGTGCGGAGTTTACGCCAAACCATCCGCCACCGTTAGTGCCAATTTGTTTAATAGCTATCATGCCTGCTGCCGGGCCCCTTGATACCTGCACTGCGTCACCCTGTAATGTGGTGATGGTATCTTTGCCATCGTAGCTGGAAGGAGTGCCGTTAAAAACAAGTGCCACTGCAAGAATGATGGAGAGCGGCAATAAAACCCTTGTTGTACTTTTTACTAAATAGTTCCAGAAGTTGCCAAGGTTATTGGTTGTTTTTTCTTTTAACCCATTGAACAATGCAACGAGGCAGGCAATGCCTGTAGCGGCGCTTACAAATTGTAAAAAAGTTACTACAAACAATTGTGTGAAATAAGTTAATCCTGATTCGCCTGAATAGTGTTGCAGGTTGCAATTCACTAAAAAGCTGATAGCGGTATTAAAAGCCAAATCGGGTGTTTGCCCTGCGTTGCCATCGGGGTTCATTGGTAGTTTATCCTGAAATACCAACAGCAGCATGGCATATACAAGCCACAGCATATTCACAG
>JBEHYP010000114.1:0-11789 GCA_048498115.1 Bacteroidota bacterium
CGACCGCATAGATCCCGTAGGCGCCTGCGTCGGCGCCGTTGGCGCAGCGCTCACCTTTACTGCATTGGCCACTGTAAATGAATCTGCACAACCATATTTTGAAGTTGCCACTAACTTGATTGTATAAACACCGGGACTGTTATAATGGTGCGGCGCAGGCGTTTCCAATGTATCTGTTTGTCCATCTCCGAAATACCATTTGTATTTTATTGTAGTAAAAAACGGCGCTGCTGTCTGGTTGGTAAAATTTACATAGCCACTGTCACAAAATTTATTGGGGCTGAAACTGAACCTTGCTTTTACTGAATCCACATGCACCGTATCACTTGCTTTCAAAGTGAACGGGCAGCCTTCGGGGCTGGTGAGCACTACATTTGGCAAATATTGCCCTGCATTTACATAAGTATGGGTCACGCTGGCATCTGTGATATTGGGTGTTACCGGAGTGCCGTCATTATAATCCCATGCGTATGTTTTGATAAAGCTGCCGCTAACGTTCATGGCTATCCCATAAGGCTTGCAGCCATCGCCGGTATTGGCGGTAAGCGTGGCAATAGGCCCACGCACACGGATGGTTTTTGAAATGCTGTCAACACAGTTATTTAAACCAACCACTTTCAGTTTCACTGTATAAAAACCCGGCAAAGCATAAATGTGGGGCGAAGGGTATTGGTCTGTGCTGCCGGTGCCACCATCCCCAAAATTCCATTCCCAACTACCGGCATACAATGAGCTGTCAGCAAAAGTGATGGGGGTAGGTGCACACCTTGTAGTATCGCCGATCTTGAAATTGGCAATAGGATGCACTAATTTTATATAGGCAGGCTTAGCGATGCTGTCCATACATCCATTTTCATCCTGCGTTACCAGCTTGATATTGTAATTGCCTTCCGCAGCATAGGTATGGCTGCCATAAAAACCAGTGGATGAAGTGCCGTCACCATAATCCCACGTATAATTGCCATTGTAAGATTGGGAATAATTATAGAGGAACACATTAAAAGCGCCGCACTTCAATGTATCATTGCTGAAAAAATCTGTACGGGGCCGGTATATTTTGATATAATTTGGCAGCGAAGTACTGGAAGTACAGCCAAATGAATCGGTGATTTTTAATGATACAGTATAAAAATTATAATAGTTGGTGCCGGAATATATTTTATTGATAAGTGAATCTGTATCCGTTGTCAATGCATTGCCATCACCAAAATTCCATTCCCATTTTACAATAGGTACACCATTGCTTTGCAGCGATGTATCAGTGAACACCACGTTTTGCGGAGAAGTGCAACTGGCAAGCGGCGTTGCCATAAAACCTGCCTGCGGCCCGGTGGTCACCAACGGAACAATTACCTGCTTAGTGGCAGTATCAAAGCAGCCAATATTATCCGTAATTTTTAAACTGATGTTGTACGTATTGGCTGTATAAAAACTATTAACTGCCGTATCAACCGTGCTGGTGAGCATTGGCTGTCCGTTACCAAAGCTCCATTGCCATTCTGCAATAGGTATTGCGCCGTTCTGCACAGACGAATCAGTGAATATCACTTTCAACGGAACCAAACAACTCAATTGTATCTCAGGTATAAAATTCGCCTTGGGCCCACGCACACTTATGGGCAATGGATAATAAGCAGAATCAAGGCAACCCAATTTATCTTCCACAATCAGTTTTACATAATACAATCCTGTATCTGTGTAAGTATGACTGGTATTACCTTTCAGCCAAATGCCGTTGGTATTAAAATAAGTGAGGTTGTCAATTTCCAATCTTGTGGTGCTGTCGCCAAAATCCCAGGTATATTTTTTTATTTTGGAAGAATCGGTGCCCACAGGAGTAAAGTTGACCGTACCATTGATGCAGATGTCTGTTACATTCGGAATGAAATCCGCTTTTTCATCAATGATGATTACCCGTTTTCTTCCTGTGTCGGTAAGATGGGTAAGCGTATCCAGCCTTACTACCGTTACGACATAGGCTTTTTGCGGCGGTGCATAATTATGACTAACGGGATTGAGTACCCCCGTATTTAAAACAGGTGAGCCATCACCAAAATCCCAGCTCAATACAATTGTATTGCTCACCGTGTCGGCAAATTCCACGTAGTATTTGTTATCGCAATCCTTCCCGAGGCCGAAGCCACCTCCCCCGCCCCCGCCACCGCCGCCACCACCACCTCCGCCTCCCCCACCTCCGCCTCCACCGTCATCATCACAGATGTCAATAACGGTTACAGTTTTTGCAACGGAAGTGAAAGCACATTCAGCAGTGACAATAGTAAGTGTGGCATTGAAAGTGCCGCCCTGTGTATATACATGGTTAGCGATATTGGTGCTGGTGATAGAATCTATTTTTCCATCTCCGTAATTCCATACATAATATTGAATGGGTACAATTAAATTACTCACCTGCCCTGTAAATTTAACGGGTAAAGGGCGGCAGCCATCCGGCGGCACATACGTAAAGTTCACCGAAGGCTGGTAGTTCCTGATATAACTGAAAGTTTTTGGATTACTGGTACATCCTGCTACAGTATCCGTTGCCGTTAGTGTTACGGTAAAATTTCCAAAAGCAGAATAGGTATGCGTAATGGGCAGTGTATCTGTTGCAATGACATTTGGTGTGCCGTCACCAAAGTTCCAGGTAAAACGCAGGTCTTCATTTGGATAAGTGGTATTGGTGAACGGCACATTAAACGGATCGCCGCAGCCGTCCACTTTATCAGGCGTAAAATTCACCATGGGGCCGCTTCTTACCGTTATTGTTTTTGTGGCGGTATCTGCACAGCCCATGGCATCATACGCAATCAGCAGCACATCAAAATCACCGGCTGTATTAAATGTATGATTGGTGGGTGAATTGTTTTGCAAAGCATTGTTATCTGCAAAATGCCACTGTATTGAAGCAGGCGCCGGCGTGGCGCTGCCATCAAACACAGCATTGCTGTTGGCACAAATGGTATCAGGCGAAGCGATAAAAAAGGGCGTAAGCTCTGCGCCGAATTTTATATGGATGAGCTTGCTGATGGTATCCGTGCAGCCCTGTGCTGTATAAGCTATCAGGGTAACAGTATAATCCCCCGGCGTGGCAAACGTGTGATTGGTGGGAGAATAAAACTGCTGTGCATTGTTGTCGCTGAATATCCATTTCACATAATATGGATTAGGAGTACCAGTACCCGTAAACTGCGTGGATGTGTTTCCGCAAACCGTGTCCGGCGCTGTAATAAATGAAGCATGGGATTTGCCAATATAAATAGTAGTGGTTGTTGTACTGCTGCAACCACTGTTGCCGACAGAAGCCGTAAGCGTTACCGTGTAAGTGCCCGGCGCTGCAAAAAAGTGGGCAGGGCTTTTAAAAGTGCTGGTGGGGGTGCCATCACCAAAATCCCAAAGGTATTTATTGGCAGGGCTGCCATTGGTGGTAGTGTTATTGAAAAAAATAGTTGCCGTATCATTGCAGCTAAAAGCAGTGCTGGGAGTAAATGATGCTGTTGGTTTGTTCCACACATGCACATACTGGAACTTGGTGGCTGCATCGCTTTCGCAGCCCCAGCTGTTTTTTACCAATAAAGAAATATTATACAGGCCGGGGCTATTGTACACGAAAGACGGGTTTCGTATGTTGCTGCCGCCGGCGCCAAAATCCCATGTCCATTGAGTGATAGTGCCTGTGGCCGTAGTGGACAGGTCGGTGAAGTTTGCAGTGTAAGGTGTGCAACCTGCCGTGTCGCCCACGCTGAAATTGGCTATTGGTTTTGGATGCACCACCACATTCGCTGTTTTCGTTCTTACGGCACCGTTAGAAAAGGTAACAGTAAGCGATACCACAAATGTTTGTGCAGTAAGATAGTTAGTACCCACCACAGCAGCGCCGTTGGGTATTACTGTGCCGTTGCCCAGGTCCCAGTCCCTTCTTACCACGGTGCCGCCGGTGGAAGCATCAGTGAAATTCACGCCGCCAAGCGGCACACAACCGCTGCTGATATTAATGGTGAAGTCGGCAGTTTGTGCTTTTCCTTTAGCAGCAAAAAAGAATACCGCTAAGAAAAGGATATATCTTACCCAATTCCTTTTTTGAATAATGGAAGAAAAACGTGTTATGTGATGTGTATAGTTCAAGCTATAATAAAACGATATATCTTTTAAACAATTGCCTGTTGGTATCATACCGCAACAGAAAGCAACAGGGAAATTATTTATAAAACTATTGTTTAGTTATAACCCCGGATTTACCGTTGCCTTCTTCGCTCCTGCTGGCCGGTCAGGATAATTTCTTTCTGTTCATATACTTTCAGGTTTTTACCGGCATTTACATTCAGCCTGCCGCTTCCTGATACCGTAAGCGAAAGGCACTGTGCATTGATATCTACCGCAATGGTATCGGTAATGACCACCTGCGTTGTTGAATCAGGTATTAACCCTGCTTCCCATACAGCCGGGTCGCTCCAGTTGCCATTTTTGCTTGACCTGGCAAAACTGCTTTTGTAGCCCGGTGTATTCCAGCAATTCTGATCACCGATGCAGGGCGGGTCCCAGGCCACAATACCGCTATCGGTAGCCACCCACAATTTAAACCGTTCCCTGTCATAAGCAATAGCGTTTATGTTATCCGACATCAGGCCGTTGGCCTTCCCGTACAGGCGGTAATACAGTATATCGTCCAGCCTGTTGGCCCATCCACCGCCGGCATCAAAATAAACCATGCCGAAACTCGTGCCGATATATATGTCGCCGTGGTTATTCCCTGTGATAGCATTAAAATTCACTGAAGTTCCATTGGGAAAAATGGATGGAAAATTCACCAGGTGCCAGCGCTTGTTTTCATCGTATATCAATACACCTCCTGTTGCCAGCCCGATCCATATCCTGCCTAACCGGTCACCATAAATAGCCCTTGCCACAAACCCTGAAGGAATTGCCGGTTCTGAATTATGGTCATAAGTAGTTACCAGGGCACTGGTCTCTGCATTATAAACAAGTAATTGGTTAATGCCGTTGTTTGCCTGTACAAATGTCCATACCTGGTACTTGTTGCCTCCAACCGTAAGGCAGCCGGCAGTGCCGCTGGCGACATTAATGCCTTCGTTTACTTTTTTAAATTCAGGCACGCTGCCGTATAGCCCCTGCCCAAGCATACCGCTGGTGGACTGGCCGCTGGATATATACGAAGTGGTGGCTACCCATGCCCTTGTATTTGTTCCGTCATTTGTACGAAAAGTATCAATGTACATACACCTTCCATTACGGGAAGGCACATGCAGTGTGGGGTCAACAGTATATAAAGTGCTGGTGCCCGAATAAGGATAGGGCAAATAATTGACACCGCCGGCTATGCTGCTCCCATTTCCTTGTGTTCCCTGCCTGCCTGACTGGGCAATCCAGATACCGCCGTTTTTATCTGTTTTGATATCATTGAACCGTATGTCAGGAAGCTCAGTGCGCTTGCTCCAGTCTGCACCATCGTACTGGTAAAAACCGCTGTAATTACTGCCGGCAAATACATTACCATCTTTACCCACTGCAATAGCCGTAAAATTGTTGATAGTGAACACAGGGGTGTTGGCCATATTATAGGTGCTGGCCGTATCCACACCTACGGCAGCCCAGGCACTTTTTACGGTGTTATACTCCGTGGCGCCATAGCCATACAAAGTAGCTGTGGCATTTAAAGAAACCGTCATTGCAGTGGCATAGCTTGCATTGGGAGTAAGGTTAAGTTCCATTAAGTAAGCTATCTTTTGCGTAATGCCAAAGCCAAGGCCGGTAATATTATAGGGCTTCCCTTTTGAATTGGTGCCGGCTTCGCCCTGGGTTATCAGATAAAACCATTTGTTCAGTACCCCGCTGTTGTGATGAACACCGCACATATCATTGCTGCCGGGGTTCGTTTGTTTTGGAACAGGGCATGCCACGATATCGCCATCCCTCCAGCGTAGGGAATGATAGGTAGTTGGGTCGTTGAACAAAAGCGGGTTTTGCATATCCCTTGCCCCGGGATTTGTATTGGCAGGGCCGGTTGATTTTTCAAACAGCCGCCAGGTTATTTCACTCGACATTGACGGGTCATGAGCTTTTGCATAATTGGTAATGCAGGCTGCCCATATATCGCTGAATGCTTCATTCATGGCGCCTGATTCCCAGCGGTACACCAATGCTGAAGTAGTTTGCGTTATCCCATGCCCCAGTTCATGTGCACAATCGTCAAGGGAAGATGCTATAGGGTCGGTGCCCTGGTCGGGATGGGTATCGCTGCCACTGCCATCCCCAAAATGCATGTTCTTCCCATTCCAATAAGCATTGTCATAAGGCTGCCCGCCCTGCCATACGTGCACATAATTGATCACATCCCCGTTGGCATTGTTCCAGCTGTTCCTGTCATGCACCAATTTCCAGTAATCGCTCACCCATATCATGTTGTCCATTACATCTGTTGCCCCGTCATCCATATTGGAATTATGGTATTCAGCCTCCGTCCAGTTATTATCATTATCCGTAAAATCCGGCGCTGTTGATTCAAAGCTCGGGGTCACATTTATGGTGTGGTCATTGTGCTCATAATTGAGCACAATTATTTTATGGCTGTTCCTCACAGCCCTCAGCCGGTAAGGCTTTGGGTTGCTGCCCGGGCTTGCATATAAATCTCCCAGTATTGACCGCCTGCCATTGTACCGGGTATCGGCCATCGCCGCTGCATTATTGACCGCCTCATTGGGATCAAAGTCAGCCGGTGGAGCCGATAACTGTTTATTGTTATTTTCTTTTTGAATAAACTGTTTTTTTCCGGGAGAAGAATTATTTTTTGCATGCTTGATGATCGGGTCATCCAGTACTATCCTCCCATCCATTGCGTTCACATACACATAGCTCCTGCCCAACGGCTGCAAAGAATATATATTGAATTTGTAGGCAAGGCAAACATTCCCGCTTTCATTCAAATAATCCCATACAATTACCAGTTCACCCACCGGTGGCTGCCTGTCTTCATCTGTTGTATCTTTTCCATCTCCCCAGGCATACACTTTTGCATTTACATATTGCAATGCTTTGTCAAAAGCCTGGCGCTCCGAAAGCGAAGGCTGTACGATAAACTCATCCGGTATGGAATAAAATTCTAATTGCAGCATGTTTATTTTGTCATTAGCGCTGGTAGCATTTACCACGCCATGCTCTACTTTAATACCCCTGTACACCTGGTGTAATTTTTTTGCAACATATATTCCGCCCCCGGTTGATACATCCTTATTGTCATCCACCAGTTGATCCACATTTTGCCTGAGGTTGAGCTTCTGGCCCAGCCAGCCCGCAACCTGCGCCCCGGTCAGGTTTGAACCATTCTTAAACAAAATACCGGCCTGCGTTGAATTGACCAGCTTCATCTTTATGCCTTCCGGCTGCTGCAGCTCCTCTTTGTCTATAACCGCTTTCATTTTTGATAAAGACGGCTGTGCATATACAAAGCCTGCCGATAAAACCATGGTGCAAATAAATGCGGGTGCAAACTTTTTCATATTCGCTTTATTTAATTTTTGCCCGGCCAATACCGGAGCTAACAAAGCAATATGAAAGATTTTTTCCCGGCCGCCAATACTTAGTTTTATGTAGACCGTTCAGGATGGCAAAATAAATTGCTCCGGGCAGAAGCAACATCCTGTTTTTGGGGGATTTTTACTGGTTATAACAATGCTTCAAACAGCACTTCCACGGGATGAAGCGCCTTCCTGCCCGTGCCGTCTTTTACCTGGTGGCGGCAGCTGGTGCCGGGTGCAGCAATGATAACATCGGCAGATTGCTTGCGTACCGTTGGAAACAGCACAAGCTCTCCTACTTTCATGCTCAATTCGTAATGCTCTTTTTCATAACCGAAAGAACCGGCCATGCCGCAGCAGCCGGAAGGAATGGTTTCCACCGTGTAATTTTCAGGAAGGGATAAAAGTTTTACGGAAGGTGCTACAGACGATAATGATTTTTGCTGGCAATGGCCATGCAATTTTATCAACCGTTTTTCTTTGGTGAATTGTTCTTTTGTGATGTTGCCTTTTTCAATTTCAGCAGCAATGAATTCATCAATTAAAAAAACATTTTTGCTCAGCGCTTTGGCAGCTTCAAAATTTTCATCTGTTGCCAAATCAATGTATTCATCACGAAAGGTAAGAATGGCGGAAGGTTCAATGCCGATCAACGGCGTATCCGCAGTGACAATATCTTTTAATAATTCAATGTTGGCATTGGCAATTTTCTTTGCTTCTCTTAATAAGCCCTTGCTTAACCAGGCCCTGCCGCTTTCAATATGTTTGGGAATAATTACTTCATAGCCTAATTTTTCCAAAAGATTAATTGCTTTGATCCCGATCTCTGTGTCATTGTAATTGGTGAATTCATCGCAGAATAAATATACCGTTTCTCGTTTCTTGTTATTCGTTGTTTGTTCCCCGTTAGCCATCTTCGGTTGCCGGTCGTCCCTCGTCTGTCGTCTTTCATGCCATTTTTCCAATGTTGTATTATACATTGTGGGCATACTGCGTTCAGCAGCAAAGCCACTCAGTTTTTTAATTGTTTTGCTGATGAAAGGATTGGTCATGGCAAAATTATACAGCCCCGGTGCTATAGCGCCCAGCCTGGCGCTTTTGCTGAAGTTGGCAACTAATTTACTCCTGAAAGGCACGCCGTTGCTGTCATAATAATGCTGTAAAAATTCCGCTTTCAGTTTTGCCACATCCACGTTGCTGGGGCATTCGCTTTTGCAGCCTTTGCAGCTCAGGCACAAATCCATCACTTCATAAATCTCTTTATGGTTAAAGCGGTTTATTTCTTTCGAGTTGGTCAAAAATTCACGGAGGATATTAGCCCTTGCCCTTGTAGTGTCTTTTTCATTTTTGGTAGCCATGTAGCTGGGGCACATGGTGCCGCCGCTTAAATGCGTTTTACGGCAGTCGCCGCTGCCATTGCATTGCTCCGCATGCTGCAGCACATCCTGGTTATAATAACGAAAGATGGTATTGAACGCAGGTGTTTTTTGCCCGGCCGTGTACCGCAGCATCGTATTCATCGGCGGCGTGTCCACAATTTTGCTGGGGTTAAAAATATTACCGGGATCCCATGTGCGCTTGATGGTTTTCATCAGCTCATAATTCTTTGCTCCCACCATTTGCTTGATAAATTCCCCTCTCAACCTTCCATCGCCATGCTCGCCGCTTAATGAGCCATTGTATTTTTTTACCAGCGTAGCAATCTCTTCTGCAATCAAACGGAATTGTTTATTACCTTCTTCTGTTTTTAAATTGATAACGGGGCGTAAATGCAGTTCGCCGCTGCCGGCATGCGCATAATGCACAGCGCTCATATTATTTTTTGTAAGCACTGCATTAAAATCAGCAATGTAATTGGGAAGATCATGTATATCAACAGCCGTATCTTCTATCACCGCCACCGCTTTTTCATCACCGGGTAAGTTAGCGAGTAAACCAAGCCCTGCTTTTCTCAGCGTCCATATTTTTTTTGTATCCTCACCAAATAATAACGGGAAGTGATACCCTAGATTTTCTTTTCTCATCGCTGCTTCCACTTCAGCAGCAATGGCCGTTATTTCTTCCTTTGTATTGCGGCAAAATTCAATTACCAAAATGGCGCCCGGGTCGCCCTGCACAAAAAAGCGGTTCTTTCTTTGTTCAATATTGTTTTTGGTGCATTCCAAAATATAATGATCTATCAGTTCGCTGGCGCTGGGCCTGAACTGCATCGCAATAATATTTGCCCTTAACGATTCATCAATGCTGTTGAAGTGAATGCACAGCAGGCCCGTCTCCTTCGGCGGCAGTTCACTTACATGCAGCTTTATTTCAGTGAGAAATGCCAGCGTGCCTTCCGAGCCTGCAATGAGCCTGCAAAAATTAAAATCTTCTTTGCCCGCCGTAAAAGGCGCACTCTCCAATAGAGCATCCAAAGCATAGCCGGTATTCCTCCTTTCAATGCTTGCTTTGGGAAATTCTTTTCTTATTTCTGTTTGGTTATCGTAATTGCTTAATAAGCTTCTTACCGTTTTATAAATATTATTTTCCAAACCATCACCTTCGCACTTCGCATGAAATTCATCAATGTTCATTGCAGCAAACACGGCTTCGCTTCCATCACTCAATAACGCTTTTACTTCCAGCAAATGTTCCCTGGTGCTTCTATATACTACGGAATTGCTGCCGCAGCTGTTGTTGCCCACCATGCCACCAATCATCGCCCTGTTGGCAGTGGAAGTTTCAGGGCCAAAAAACAAACCATGCGGCTTTAAAAACAAGTTCAGCTCATCCCGTATAACGCCGGGCTGTACACGAACCCATTTTTCTGCTGTGTTCAGCTCCAGTATTTGTGTAAAGTTTTTAGATACATCCACCACAATGCCGTTGCCCACCACCTGCCCCGCCAGTGATGTGCCGGCAGTACGTGGTATCAGGGAAGTTTTACCGGCATGGGCAAAGGAGATAAGCTTTTTTATATCATCCACAGATTTTGGAATGGCCACCGCCAGCGGCATTTCCCTGTAAGCGGAAGCATCTGTAGCATACAGCAGGCGCATGGTATCATCAAAAAACAATTCACCTTCCAACGTTTCTTTCAGCTGCTGCAACTGTTCATTCATTGATAATATGCCGGTTTTTTTGAGGCGTAAAATTAAGTTGTTTTAAAGTTATAAATTATAAACAATAATAAAATCGGAACCAATTGATCTATTCCCGTTTTCGTTTGGAAGAACAGCACGAAATAATTAATTTGAGAGCATTCACAAAACGCGGGCATATGATTCAATTTTTACGGAAAATAATCATCAAAACAATTTTGCGGAATCTCGGGCAAACAGACGGCAACAAAGATGATTACTCACAGTACCGCCTTGCCAAAGGTTTTTATGAATTAAAGCTTACGCTTATCCGGTATATACGGGATGGCTTGTTTTTAATTGCCGGTATTTTTTCCGCAGCATTTGGCCTGAAGGGTTTCCTGCTCACCAATCATTTTATTGACGGCGGCGCTACCGGCATTTCGTTGCTGTTGTCAAACATTACCGGCATCTGGTTCCCGGCATTGATAGTATGCGTGAACATACCGTTTTTTATACTTGCCTATAAAGTAATGGGCAGGAATTTTGCTTTCAAAACCGCCATCGCTATTGCATGCCTGGCGCTTTGTGTGGCAGTGGTGCCTTTTCCCGATGTAACAAAAGACAACCTGCTCGTTGCCATATTCGGCGGCTTTTTCTTAGGCGCCGGCATTGGCCTTGCAGTAAGGGGCGGCGCCGTGATAGACGGCACCGAAGTGCTTGCCATTTTTTTAAGTAAAAAATTCAGCACCACCATGGGTGATATTATCATCCTGATCAACATTATTATTTTTTCCACTGCGGCCTATTTTCTTTCGGTGGAAATTGCCATGTATTCAATGATTACTTATCTCTCTGCTTCCAGGACGCTTGATTTTATTGTAGAAGGTATTGAAGAATACATCGGCGTCAGCATCATTTCATCGCATGCTGATGAAATAAGGCAAATGATTATTGACAGGCTTGGCAGGGGCGTTACTATTTACAGCGGCAAGCGGGGTTTTGGCAAAAGGGGCGAAACCAGGGACACAGACATTATCTATACCGTTATTACAAGGCTTGAGCTGCACAAGCTCAACGCAGAGATACAAAAGATAGATCCCAATAGCTTTATTGTAATGACCGGCGTGCAGGATACCAAGGGTGGTATGATAAAAAAACGTCCTTTGAAGCATTGATGCCGGTCTGACCTCCGGTACCG